>JAZTXP010000032.1:0-1609 GCA_045636465.1 Eubacteriales bacterium | reverse complement strand
GTCGGCAGCGGAGTTGCTGATCTCTTGACTAAAAATGTCAAGGAGGCATCTCGTCTCGGCAGAGATGAGATAAACATTAAATATATTCTTGACCTTCGAGACTTCCCCGACTCTCCTTTCGCAGATAAAATTGTACACGATTTTAAAATTATCGAACGAGACCCCGAAATTGACACCGTAATTGAGGTTATGGGCGGCTCTCATCCTGCATATGAGTTTACTATGTCCTCCCTTACCGCAGGAAAAAACGTTATCACCTCAAATAAGGAGGTTGTAGCAAACTATGGCGATGAATTTCTTAAGACTGCGGCAGAGCACGGTGTTTCCTACAGATTTGAAGCTGCGGTTGGCGGCGGCATTCCTGTAATTTCTCCTATGATAAGCTGTATCGGTCATAATAAGATTCACGAGATTCGAGGCATTCTCAACGGCACGACCAACTATATACTTACTAAGATGTTTTCTTTTGGCTCAGGCTTTGATGAAGCCTTAAAGGATGCTCAAGAAAAGGGCTATGCCGAGAGAAATCCCGATGCAGACATTCTCGGCACTGATGCCTGCCGCAAAATTGCAATACTTACCTCTCTTGCCACGGGAAAGCTCGTCCCCACGGAAAATATCCATACCGAAGGCATCACGAAAATTCGATCCGAGGACGTTTTGGCTGCAGAAAAGTTGGGTATGAAGATAAAGCTTCTTGGCAGATGTATTATAAGCGACCTTGGTACTTACATCATGGTTGCGCCTTTCATGCTCCCGGCGACCTCTCCGCTTTCCTTCGTTTCGGGAGTTTATAATGCCGTTGAGGTTGTGGCAGAGCCCCTTGGCAGCGTAATGTTCTACGGGCAGGGCGCAGGCTCAGGAGCTACCGCATCGGCAGTTGTGGGCGACCTTATGCAGATAATGTGTTCAGGCACTAACACGGCAATTCCCACGATGATCAAAACAGTCGAGGGAATCTGCAATTTTGACGGTTTTACCGCTAAAAGCTACGTGGCTATTGCAGGCGGATGTCAAAACTGTGTCAAGGAAGCATTTGGCGACGTCACATTTATTGACGGCGGTGACGAGATAGCCTTTATCACCCGAGAGATGACAGAAAAGGATACTTCTGCGGCAATTGATGTTCTCGAAAAGAAGGGTATAAGAGCAAATTCAAAAATCAAACTACTATAAGGAGAAATAATTACGATGAAGGTATTACCTTGGATGTATAATCTCGAAATAATCAAGAAAATCCATCCCGAAATGAGATATAATGGCAAGGAGGATTTCGCCATTTGGCAGACAAAGGCTCGCGCAAAGCTTGCTGAGCTTCTCGGAATGCACAATCTCAAAAAAGCCGAAAACAACAATTTTACAGTTGAATACGTAAAGGAACAGGATTCCTACACCGAGTATCGCTTCACTCTTGAAAGCGAACCGGGATACAAATTTCCCTCGGTTATGCGTGTACCGAAGGGTGTTTCGGGCAAAATTCCCGTTATTCTCTGCCTCCAGGGCCACTCTAAAGGCTTCCATATTTCCCTTGGAACTCCTATATATGAGGGTGACGCAGAGCTTATTGCCGGCGGAGACCGTGACTTTGTTGTAAGAGCATTAAAGGAAG
>JAZTXP010000031.1:0-13592 GCA_045636465.1 Eubacteriales bacterium | reverse complement strand
AGAAGGTTATCTTCCTTGAGAGCGTCTGTGATGTTGACTCTCCAGGTTGAGTAACCGCCGTCGTGTGATGCAAGCTTTGTGCCGTTGAGGTAAACCTCGGCAGAGGAGTTTGCACCCTTTATTTCAAGGTAAACGCAATCTGTTGCGGGCAGATCTGATTTTTTGAATTGTTTTGCATAGTAGCAGGTGCCTCTATGGTAGTCGTTACCGCCATCCTGTCCGTCGGTAGCATTCCAGCAGTGGGGAAGATTTACCTTCTCGCCAACAGGAAGCTGTGCAAGGTTTGCGGGAACGTTCTTTGTGAAGATCCAATTTGGATTCATGCTGCAAATTGTTCTCATTTTTGTGTAACTCCTTTATAAAATAAATAATTAAGATTTCTTTGCGTGTATATTTATATACATAATAATTATAACTTATATTCAAGTGGATGTCAACACATTTTTTATACTAATTTGTGTGGAAACTGTAAATAAATCAAGAAAAAATCAGGAAAAAATGGCAAAAAAATAATTTTTTCTTGAAAATGTACAGATCGGGTATTTTTGCGCCCTCTCATGGGAATACTTTTTTTGATGTTTTTTCACGGAGGTAAAGACTGTTATGGAAACAAAAAAATCTTTGCCGCCCTTTGGCGCAAAGGATAAGATAGGGTATCTTTTTGGAGATCTGGGAAACGATTTTACGTTTATTCTCTCCTCGGGATTTCTTCTTAAATTTTATACCGACGTTATCGGAGTTGATGCATTTATTATCGGAATAATTATGATGGGCGCAAGATTTCTCGATGCCTTCACCGACGTTACAATGGGGCGCATCTGCGATAGTCGCCACAGCGGTGCTGACGGAAAGTTCCGCCCCTGGATAAAGTGGATGAGCATCCCCTGCGCTCTGTCATCGTTTTTGGTTTATCAGAGCGGTGTGGCATCCTGGCCATACGGGGCAAGGGTCGCATGGCTCACTGTAACCTATCTTCTCTGGGGATCTATCTTTTATACCTCGGTAAATATTCCTTACGGCTCTATGGCATCGGCAATAACCTCAGATCCCGGGGAAAGGCAATCGCTCTCTACCTTCCGAACCATGGGATCTACTATTGCGGGTGCGATCATAGGCGCGGGTATTCCTCTTCTGGCATACGATAGAGGAGAAGGCTCGGATACTGTGGTGATGAATGGTCAAAGATTTACCCTTATTGCAGGAATCCTCTCGGTTCTGGCGGTGATCTCCTACCTTATCTGTTACCGCCTGGTGCGAGAGCGAGTCAGTATTGAAGCGACACCCAAGGGAAAGCATGGAATAGGCAAGGTGATCGCCTCTGCGCTGAAAAACCGCGCGCTCATATCCATTATAGCCGCTTCGATACTAATGCTTCTCTCGCAGATGACAGTTCAGCAGATGGCAAATTATATTTTCCCCGATTATTACGGAAGCGCCGAGGCGCAGTCGGTATCCACTGTGGTGATGCTGCTGGGGATGATCCTTTCCGCAGCCCTTGCAAGACCGCTTACGGTGAAGTACGGCAAGGCAGAGGTCTCGGCGATTGCCAGCGTATTCTCGGGTGCTGTTAACCTTCTTTTGTTCTTTATCAGGCCCGATAGCGTGTGGGTGTACGTGGGATTCAGCTTTGCATCATGGCTGGGACTCGGCATTTTCGCCATGGTTTCATGGGCGCTCATAACCGACGTTATCGATTATTCGGAGAAGAAAAACGGAGTGAGAGAGGATGCTACCATATATTCGCTCTACTCCTTCTCAAGAAAGCTTGGGCAGGGGGCGGCGGCGGGAATATCGGGCGGCCTTCTGACTCTCATTGGTTACGACGGATCGTCGGGCGGCGCTCTCCCTGAGTCGGTGCGAGAGGGAATCTTCAATATATCAACTCTCGTGCCCGCAATAGGCTTCATCCTACTTGGCATCATACTCCTCTTCTGGTACCCCTTGAATAAGAGGGCTGTGGAAAATTTGCAAAAATAGTTTTGTTTTCTCCCTCTCTTTGCCTGATGGTATCTCCTTTTGTACATTCTCCGGGCAGAGAGGTAGGTACACCGATAAAAAATAAATCCCCTGAAAACTATTGACTATTATACTCTTTTGCGCTAAAATATCAATGCTCATAGGAAATGATATTTAAGAAAAAATGAGCTAAAATGTAAAGTTGAGTTTAATTATCGCCCCTGTTACGCCAATAATTTTATCGGGTTCATTTTTCATATGCGAAGCCTGCAAATATAAATCCAATGATGTGGCAACCACGCATATTTCGGCAATTACGGCAGGCGACTCTGTAGGCGAGATATCAAGAGAAGAGCAGCAGCGCGAAACGGTAGAGCTGATCGCCATCTTCGTCCTGGAGCTGCTTTTCAAAGCATAAAAGTAACTTGAATTTTTCAAAATTACAGAGCATCCATTGGGAATTTTGTTACAATTCTAGAAAAATGTAATTGCATAGTAAAACGGTAGAGGAACATAATGTACCTCTACCGTTTTCTCTTTTTGAAAAAAGATCAACCTTGCATTAATCGTTCGATTTTGCGAGACGCCTCAAATATATTTTTTGTCTGTCAATTTTCGTAGAATACGTCGGATTTGTGCCTTATGGGATAGCTGATGAGAGCATCCGAGTCCAAGTCCTCGTTTCTCATCTTCACCGCGGTTATACGGGAATTTTCGTAGGTGCGGTAGTAGTAGATGCCGTCGTTCATATTGATGCAGGAGGTGTATTGCGTGCGCTCGTTTTTTCGCCCCACACGAACAGAGCCGTCGCACATCTCCACCGAGCCGAGAATGTGAAAGACGTGAGAGACCGATTTTTCCTCGTTCCGCATTTTCGGAGAATTGGTTTTCGCAAAGGTGGCGCGGATAAATCTTGATGAGGATGAAAGATCGCCAGGCATTCCCATAGCTCCCATACCGCGGCTGTAGGGGGTTAGCTCGATCTCCTTAGAGAAACGGTTTTTTGGCTCTTCGGCAGTGAGATTCAGGTAATTATTAATATTGGTCAGATGGAAGTCAAAGGGCGGATTATTTGTGAGAACTCCCAAGGGGTTTCTATATATCCTGATGCCGTCCGCCATAGATTCAATAGTCATGGATTCCACCTTGTCGGCGATTATCCAATGGAGCATCGCGTTCTCTACGTTGTCGTTAAATGGGGTAGAGATAATGTTAAGCCCCTCAAGGGCGATCATCGCCTCTTCAACGCTTTTGCAGGTGGCGAGCAGATAGGGAATAAGCTCGAAGGTGCAAAGGTTCGTCTTGCCGTATTCCGCCTCGTGATAAACCGCGTTTCCAACAAAATTCAGCCCCGCCATAGAAAGTCCGTGCTCATTGGTTGCATCGTAAAACAGGGGATAATTGTCAATAATAGTTGACATTCCGATGATTGCATAGTGGTTTTTGAGGGCTTCTTCCTTTTTGAACTTTAGCGGAAAATTGCGAGGAACGATTGTAACCTCCTCGTCGTAAAGATGCTCCAAATCAAGGTTTCTGCCAAAATATGAGTTATATCCCGAATAGGTGATCGCGGTGCACATAAATTTTTCCTTTCCCGTTTTTTTGCTTTATTATTGCCCGCGAGAGGTTTCCTTATACACAAAATGCCTTCTTTTCCTAGAGAGACAAAATGCGAGGGTCGGATTTCTCCGACCCTCATGGCTATTCTTCAATTATTTCTGCGATTTTTGTGTTTGGCAAATATATAATTGTATACGTTTCGCCGATTTTCATTCTTTTCTCGGAGTCCGTAATGTTTAACGTAATTTCTTCATCAGTCCCATTTATACGAATTATAGGGGAATATTTTCGGGATGAAATTCCAGTTTCATCGACCCATTCGTCTGCAAAGCCAATCAATTCGCCTTCAATATAAATTGGTTCATTACATTTTAAGTATTCATTATCCTTTCGCATTGGATGAGTTAAAAAAGAGAAAAGCAAAAATATAGCGACTGCGAAAATACACATTATTGGCAAACCTATTTTTTCATTTTTGCTAAATTTCGAAAAACCAAAAAGTGTATACAATATGGCAATAATAGTAACCAATAATAGAGCAATTAACAAAAGGTGAAATGTATTATTGGTAAATTCAAATCGTTCAATTAGCCTGATTTTAGCTTCTTCCATTTTTTATATCTTCCTTTCATTGCTTTTTATAAAGAAAGTTTTGTCAAAATTATTGTATCATAAAAAGGAAAAATTGTAAATAGGTTTTGATAGTCTTTAATAACAAAAGTGACTACCCAAAATCAGATAGCCACTTTTCACGTATATGTTCGTTTTGGTAAGGTTTATTTCAGTCCGCCTGACTTGATATAATCGGCGAGAAGGTCTCTTGCGTATACATCCTTTTGGTACCTTTCCACCTCGGTAAGATTGTTGTAGGAGTAGGTGGAGGTATAGGTGTCGGTCACCACGTAATAGGTTGCGGTGGGGTCGATGCTTGAAATGATAGAGGAATTACGGTAAACGTGGTAGCGCTCGTTATTCGTGTCGATGAAAACGCGAAGAAGGTTTTTGCCCGTGGTGGAGCAAAGCACAAGCTGATTATCAAAGGGGAGAATAGAATAAACGTCTGAGTAGGTGACCTCGCCTCGCCCAAGCTCGTAGGGGTTGCGAAGAGAAAGGAATCCGCCGCCGAGGGCGATTTTGTACTTGTCACCCCATATCTCCACGCCCTTCTGATAATAGAGCTTTGCCACAAGCTCGCAGATCTCGGTGGAATATACGTTGCGGGAGAGAGTTCCCAGTACCTCGTTTGCCTTGGAGATCTCTTCTGAATACTTTTCGGTAAGCTCAAAGATTATGGAATCGTCTGCAAAATCATCGTAGACGTCGCTATCTATAAGCTCAACCTTGGTTGCCTTCTTATTGCCGTTAGCAAAGTTAACCTGGAACTCTATATGGGAAATAGCCTTGTTTTCTCCGCCTGCCTGAAGGTGGAAGATGCCCTCGGTATCCGAGAGCGTATAGCTCTTATGGGTGTGTCCTTCAAATACTACGTCAACGTAGCCGCGGGAAAGGGTGAGATCGTAATATTGGCGTAGGTCGGAGTTGGAGATCGCGCTCATTCCGGATCTGTTTTTATCATATCCGTCGTGGAGAGAAAGGGCAACGAAATCAACGCCCTCCTCATCGCGGAGCCTTTCCGATTCAGCCTTTACAAGCTCTGCCATGTCGCTTCCCGTCTTGAAATAAACGTCACCGCTCATATCTGCGGAGATAGAGGAATAGCAGTCGCCGATTGCGCCGATAATGCCGATCTTCAGTCCGTTTCTTTCAACTACCACTGATGCCTCGCAATATTCGGCTCTCTCGTTCGTGTCTCTGTCAAAAATGTTGATCGCCAGAATGGGGAACTCTGCCGCATTGCCGTTAGCAATGATGTATTCCTCGCCCCAATCGTATTCGTGGTTGCCGAGAGTCAATGCATCGAAATCCATATAGTTCATCCAATCGGTCATCATAAGGCCGTAGGTGAGGTTGGATTCGGATGAGCCCTGCCACATGTCTCCCGAGGAGAGAAGCACCGCGTTATCGTCAAGGGACATCATTGTTTTTATGTAGGTAGTCAGCTCGTCGACGCCTGCGTTGTCATCGGTGTCGGTAAGCTTGCCGTGAAGGTCGTTGATGCCGTAGAAATCAAGATAAACGATAACGTATTCTCCGCAATCGTCGCAGTAGCCGCTGTTATCAAGATCTACGTGTCCGTCCGTTACCGTAACTCCGCCCTCGGGCTGATCAGGTGACCAGGGCCACTTGATGCAAGCGGTGAAGGTCGAAAGCGTAAGAACGAGTATAAGCAGGAGCGCTGTTATTTTTCTTCTCATTTTGTTTCTCCTTTTTTGCGCTTTTTTGAAAAAGCAAAAATTTTTACGATAACATTTTATCATAAATCTCAGAGGATTTCAATAAGCAAATAAACATTTGCAGCTCAAATATCAATTTTATTTTCGCATTTTTCTTTTTTTGTGGTTTTTTAAGGTAAAATCTCCTTTGTAAATATAATTTTAAGGTGGTTTTTTCAGAAAAATCCCCGCGATTTGCATAATATGAAGATCGCCAAGCTACAATTAAGTGATTGAATTTTGGGGAGGGAAAAATGGGCGGCTATAGACTTTTTGAAAGTGTTAAAAGCCGGGGGCTTTTATCTTCTGAAGGTATACGTGGAATAAAATATCTTTGGGCTTGGCTTCTTTCAATGGGGGCGTTTCTTCTTTGCGAGGCGTTCATAAACGAGGCGGATTGTTATGCGGTAGAGTCGCCTCTGGATAGCCTTTTGCCATTCTCTGAGGTGTTTGTCATTTTCTACGTTCTTTGGTATTTTCTCATCCTCGGCAGCCTTATTTGGTTTGCCATTTTCTCGGGCAGAGGCTTCGGTAATTTTCTCAAATATATGACGGTCTGCCAGGTGGTGGGGGTTGTTATTTTTATCCTTTGGCCGAATAAGCAGGAGCTTCGACCCGAGGTCTTGCCGAGAGAGAATATTTTCTCATCCCTTGTTGGTCTTATCCATTCTGTTGATACCAACACAAACGTTTGTCCATCGATGCACGTGTGCTATTCTGTAGCTCTTGCGTCGGTGTGGCATAGGGAGGCGAAGTGTGATCTGACGCGAATGATCTATAAGATTTTAGCCGTTCTTATAAGCATATCGACCGTTATGATAAAGCAACATTCTGTTGTTGATGTTTTTGTAGCCTTGCCGGTGTGCGCCATAGCAGAGGCTGTGACATATTATAGTTCTTTTGAAAGTCGTTTTTGCGGAGAATGATTATGATAGTCTGTAAAAATGATTAAAATGTAAATAACTATATACAAAAAACGCAGTTTTCTCGAGAAAATAGAGAACTCTGCGTTTTGATTTTGTTATTCTTCTATATGATTTTTAACCGTATTTATAACGTCGGTGATCTTTATGCGCTCAAAATTATGTGTAGACTTTTCGCTTTCAATAAGATTCTCTGACTCGATAATATAGCACTTAAGCCCTGCCATAAGGGCACATTCCCCGTCATCGTAGGTGTTGTTTCCAAACACTATCACCTCGTCCGCCTTCAGGTCGAATTTTTCCATTATCTCGTGGAAGTAGCGAGGGTTGGGCTTGCAGAATGAGGAGTTTTCATAGGCGGTCACCAGATCGAAATCCGATTCGTGAAGGTCGGAGAGAGCCATTCTTTTCAGTGTGGCGATCCTGGGGAAAAGGGGATTGGTGGAGAGGATCACCTTCAGCCCCATATCTCGGCAGGCTTTGACTATATCAGCGGAATAGGGGTTAGGCTTGCATGCTGCGAATGTTTCCTCAAACGCGCTGTCGTAATAAGTGTTAAGCACCTCAATATCCTTTTCCGTCACCTCGCCGAGATACTCCTTGAAACCCTTGAAGAATACCTCCTCGTTGGTGGACGAGCCATCGTTTTTGAACATAGCGCGAGTGCCTACCTTCGTGCCCTCGATCAGTCTCTCTTCATCAAGTCCGTTTTCGGCGATCCAGCGCCCCATCGCCCTGAAATATATCTCTAAAAATTTCGGCTCGTCCATATAAAGAAGAGTGCCGTCTAAATCAAAAAATACTGCCTTAAGCATTTTATACCTGCCTGTTTTTTCACTAATTATAGCATAGTTTCTGTATTGTGTCAATGAATTGATTGTAAATTTGCCCTATGGTCTTGAATTTTCGAACATTTCGTGATATAATGTAAGAAAACTTTAGATAGGAGAAAAAATATGACAAATAAGCATTTTCCCGAAATGAACGGCAAATTTGGCTTCGGCTGTATGAGATTTCCCACTGTGGGTGACGAGATAGATATCCCTGCGGTTAAGGAGATGTTCGATGCCTTTTTAGATGCGGGCTTTAATTACTTTGATACCGCTCACGGTTATCACGGCGGCAAGAGCGAGACCACCGTTAAGGAATGTCTCACAAGCCGCTATCCCCGAGACAGATATATTCTCACAAACAAGCTTTCTTCAAACCATTTTAACTCCGAGGCAGACATTCGCCCCCTCTTCGAGAGTCAGCTTGAGGCCTGCGGTGTTGAGTATTTTGATTTCTATCTTATGCACGCTCAGGATCAGAACAACTTCAAGCACTATAAGGCGTGCCGCGCTTATGAGACCGCTATGGAGCTGAAAAAGGAAGGTAAGATCCGTCATCTTGGAATCTCCTTCCACGACCGCGCCTACGTTCTCGATAATATTCTCACCGAGTATCCCGAGATCGAGGTTGCCCAGCTTCAGTTCAACTATCTTGACTACGATGACGCATCTGTTGAGTCGAGAAAGTGCTATGAGGTATGTAAAAAGCACGGTGTTCCCGTTTTGGTTATGGAGCCTGTAAAGGGCGGTAGCCTTGTGAATCTTCCCGCTGAGGCAGATGCTATTCTTCGCTCGCTGGGCGACGGCTCAAACGCCTCATACGCCATCAGATTTGCCGCAAGCTTCGATAACGTTTGTATGGTTCTTTCGGGTATGGGCTCTATGGAAATGGTGCGTGACAACATTGGTTATATGAAGGACTTCAAGCCTCTCACTCCCGAGGAAATGGACGGAGTCGAGAGAGTTGCAGACGTATTCCGCTCTCAGAATCTCATCTCCTGCACAGCCTGCAATTATTGCACCGAGCGTTGCCCCAAGAATATTCCTATTCCCGGCTATTTCGCCTGCTACAATATCTCAAAGCAGCTTGACACCTGGAGCTATTATTCCAAATTGAAGGCCGATAACGTTCAGGGCAAGATCGACGATTGCATTGATTGCGGCGCTTGTGAGAGGGCCTGCCCCCAGCACCTTGAGATTCGCTCGCTTCTCAAAGAGGTAAAGGCTACATTCGAGAAATAAGCGGATGCTTTTTGGTGAAGCGGAAATAAAGCGAACACTTCTTTTTACAAATGCAAAAGAAAAACGCTAAAAGTGTTATCCTTGTACCAAAACGCAAAAATACATATAAATGACAACTATTGTTTACTAGACAGATATAGAATGAATAAAAATAAAACCGGAATAATTTTAGCGATTGCCGCGGCTATGCTATATGCGATAAGCATACCTGTATCAAAGCTGCTTCTTTTTCACATTCCCTCAACCGTCCTGGCAGGGCTTCTTTACCTTGGCGCAGGAGTGGGAATGGGATGTGTGGCTCTCGCCTTCAAAAACAAGAAAATCGGCGAAGGCGAATCAAAGCTTTCAAAGGACGATCTGCCATATACTATCGCTATGATAGTCCTTGACATAGCCGCGCCTATCCTTCTGCTTTTAGGTCTGACAACCGCTACCCCCGAGAACGTTTCTCTCCTTAATAATTTCGAGATCGTGGCAACCTCTCTGATAGCCCTCCTCTTCTTCGGGGAGAAGATATCAAGGCGGCTTGGGCTCGCTATCGTCTTTATTGCCGTGGCATCGGCCATACTCTCATTTGAGAGCGGCGAATCGCTAAAGTTCTCGGCAGGCTCGCTTCTGGTTTTAGCGGCGGCCTGTTCTTGGGGACTTGAAAACAATTGCACCCGAAAGCTCTCAGACAAAAACCCTATGCAGATCGTTATCGTGAAGGGACTCTGCTCGGGCGCAGGCTCGCTTATCATCGGTCTTGCTATCGGCGAGAGAATAGATAATCTTTGGTATATTATCGGCGCGCTTGCCCTGGGCTTCGTTGCCTACGGTCTTTCCATCTTCGTATACGTCTACGCCCAGCGCCTTATCGGCGCGGCGCGCACCAGCGCGTATTATGCCATCGCTCCCTTCATAGGCTCGGCACTTTCCATTATCATCTTCGGCGAGATGCCTCGCATCACCTTCTTTATCGCGGCGGCAATAATGGGCCTTGGAACCTATCTTGCATCAAAGGATTGATTGGTGTATTGAGACTCTGATAACATAGAACTATTTATTAAACATTAGTGGAGAAAACAAATAACCCCGAGGAAAGCAGATAATAAGCCCTGTTTCCCCGGGGTTGCTTTATGGAAGATGAAGAAAAAACGTTAAAAAAATGAGGCAAATCTCTTGCCCCACCAAGACTTATTATATCATAAATCGGGCAGGATGTCAACGGTTTTTCTGAAAGTTTTTAAGAGTTTACAGAGAGGTCATATTTGACGAAAATAGTTTTCAAAATGTTCATAAAAAATGTCAAAATTCTACTTCATTTTTCGAAAAAATATGTTATAATATAAGTGAAGAGAGCATCACGCTCCTTCATAGCAAAACGAAAGGGCTCTCCCAAAAGAGAGTGTGGTAATGACCATGAAGATTACAATTTACGGCAAGCAGATGACAGTTCGTGACAGCCTTCGCGATGCGGTTGAAAAGAAGCTCGAGAAGTTCGACAAGTTCTTCGGCGAAGAGACCGAAGCATTCGTTACCTGCAAGGTTCGCAAGGGGGTAAAAATCATCGAAATTACCATTAACTACGGTGGCGCGACCTTCAGATGTGAGGAAGAAAACGAGACCTTCCTTACAGCTCTTGACCGTGCGATCGAAGGCCTTGAAAGGCAGATCCGCAAGAACAAGACCCGCGTTGAAAAGAAGCTTCGCGAAGGCGCGTTCACAGAGCATAGTGTGTACGATGATGACGAGTACGTAGAGGAAGACGATTTCGAGATCCGCGTAAAGACCTTCCCCTTCAAGCCCATGACTCCCGAGGAAGCAATCCTTCAGATGAATCTTTTAGGCCACAGCTTCTTCGCATTCACAGATGCGGAGCACGGTGATATTTGTGTAGTATATAAACGCAAGGCGGGCAGTTATGGTTTGATAGTTCCGGAGAAGTAATCGGTAAATTTTTGTTATAATCGCCGACTAAAGTCCTAGACGTAGGTCTCTACGCCCGGCGGACTTCATTCGACGATTCTACCTAAAAATTTCCTCGATTATCGAGGTGCGATAAAAAATGTTTACTTCGAGTCGTTGAATTTTAGTAAATTAAATAAAACAAGTTTGGGACGGTGGCGACGCCGTCCCTCAATATTTACAGATTGGAAACATAAATATATTGACAAAATGGCTGCTTTGTGCTAAAATCGTAGCAGTAAAATATTTTAAGTGATGCGCTGACTTGTCGGCGCTGTCAAAGGAGAACGGAATGGATAAGAAAAATCTCAGAATAGAAACCAAATGCGTGCAGGGCGGTTACAATCCCGGCAGCGGTGAGCCTCGCCAGATTCCTATTGTGCAAAGCACTACCTTCAAGTATGCTACAAGCGAGGATATGGGAAAGCTCTTTGATCTTGAGGCGTCGGGCTATTTCTACTCCCGCTTGCAGAACCCCACCTGCGACACTGTTGCGGCGAGAATTTGTCAGCTTGAGGGCGGCTCTGCCGCTATGCTTACCTCCTCGGGTCAGGCGGCTAACTTCTTTGCGGTATTCAATATTGCTTCTGCCGGAGATCACGTTATTTCTTCCTCCGCTATCTACGGCGGCTCCTACAATCTTTTCGCAGTTACTATGAAGCGTATGGGCATTGAATTCACCTTCGTTTCTCCCGATTCTACCGAGGAGGAGCTTGACGCGGCATTCCGCGAGAATACCAAGGCTGTTTTTGGCGAGACTATTGCAAATCCCGCTCTTAACGTTCTTGATATTGAGCTTTTCGCTAAGGTTGCCCACAAGCACGGCGTTCCTCTTATCGTGGATAATACCTTCGCTACACCTATAAATTGCCGTCCCTTTGAGTGGGGAGCAGACATCGTAACTCATTCCACCACCAAGTATATGGACGGTCACGGCTCTGCAGTAGGCGGATGCATCGTTGATTCGGGCAAGTTTGACTGGCGCGCATCGGGCAAGTTTCCCGGGCTCTGCACTCCCGATGACAGCTACCACGGCGTGACCTACGTAGATAAGTTCGGCCTTGAGGGCGCGTATATCACCAAGGCGACCGCGCAGCTGATGCGCGACTTTGGTTGCACTCAGTCTCCTCAGTCTGCTTTTCTGCTCGGCCTCGGACTTGAAAGTCTGCACGTGCGTATGGAGCGTCATTGCAGAAATGCGCTGGAGATCGCTACCTTCCTTAAAAATCACCCCGCGGTAACATGGGTAAAATATCCTTCTCTTGAAGGCGACAAGTATTATGATCTTGCCAAGAAGTATATGCCAAACGGAACCTGCGGAGTTATCAGCTTCGGCATCAAGGGCGGCAGAGCCGCAGCCGAAAAGTTTATGAAGGCGATGGAGCTTGGCGCAATCGAGACCCACGTTGCCGATGCAAGAACCTGCTGTCTCCACCCCGCAAGCGCAACTCACAGACAGATGAACGAAGAGGAGCTTGTAGCTGCAGGCGTTTCTCCCGATCTTATCCGCTATTCCTGCGGAATAGAGAACGCAACTGATTTGATTGAAGATTTGGATTACGCTTTGTCTGTGATTTAATTTCACCTTATACTTGTGACCGTTTTTCCACAAGTAACCTAATTTCTCATTTCTAATTTCTAATTTTTCATTTTTTACAAGAGGTAAAAAAAGTGCCAATTAAGATTCCAAACGAGCTTCCCGCGGTCAAAACTCTGGAGAATGAAAACATCTTTGTGATGACAGAAACCAGAGCGATCACTCAGGACATTAGACCGCTTAAAATACTCATTCTTAACTTAATGCCAACTAAAGTTGACACAGAGACCCAATTATCTCGCCTTCTCGGCAACAGCCCTCTCCAGGTTGAGATCGAACTTATACACACCGAGAGCCATAAGGCGAAGAATACCTCCGAGGAGCATCTCCTTGCGTTCTATAAACAATTTTCCGACGTGCGCGACCGCTATTTTGACGGTATGATCATTACAGGCGCGCCGGTAGAGAAGATGGAATTTGAGGAGGTTGATTATTGGGATGAGCTTTGCGAAATCATGGAATGGTCAAAGACTCACGTTCATTCCACCCTTCACATTTGTTGGGGCGCGCAGGCGGGACTTTATTACCACTACGGTATAAAGAAAAAGCCCCTCGAAGAGAAGCTTTCGGGCGTATATCCCCATATTGTAGACTACAAGCGCTCTATACTCTTCCGAGGCTTCGACGACGTTTTCTACGTTCCTCATTCCAGATACACCACCGTAGACAGAGCTGATGTTGAGGCGGTATGGGATCTCAGGATTCTTGCGTCCTCAGAGAAGGCAGGCGTCTACGCCATCACCACCCGAAAGGGCAGGCAGATATTCCTGACAGGTCATTCCGAGTACGATCCCGATACTCTTAATAAGGAATACACCCGTGACAAAAATCTCGGCATCAATCCTAAGATCCCCGAGAACTACTTCCCGGGCGACGACGATACGAAGAAGCCCCTCGCCACCTGGCGTGGCCACGCAACTCTGCTCTTTACTAACTGGCTGAATTACTTCGTATACCAGACCACGCCTTATAATATCGAGGATATTAAAAACAAGGGTTAAAAGCATATCTTTCTATAAATCGCACAAAGAGAGCCGAAATGAGGCGAATCCGAAATTAAACGGGCTCTTTGTCAATAGTTGGGGTGGAAAAAGATTAGAAAAATCTGAATAAAGTTCCAATGAGGGACAAAGATGAAGCAAGAGGCTGAAACGGAGCGTAGCGAAGTGGAGGCCTCTTGCTTTATCTACGCGGCGTTTTGGTG
>JAZTXP010000030.1:0-25035 GCA_045636465.1 Eubacteriales bacterium | reverse complement strand
TGAAGAGGCGCCCCTGCTAAGGGTGTAGGTCGGGTAACCGGCGCGAAGGTTCAAATCCTTTCTTCTCCGCCAAACAAAGGCAATCATCTTTTGATGGTTGCCTTTGTTTCTTTTTGGCGGGGAAGAAAGGATTTCTTATCTTTGCACCGCAAGGAGTAAGATTCAAATCCACCACTTCAAGCGAGGCAACGGAGTATACTTCAAATCCTTTCTTCAATAGTTAAATTTTACATTTACTTTCGCAGATATAATAAAATTGTGACACCACTGGTGACACAAATTAGTTGGACAAATCACAAAATCATCTCACCCCAAAAAAACAAAACATTTTTTTATTCCTCACAGACAAAAACGGAGCATCCAATCGGACGCTCCGTGCATTTTTTTATTAATATGTGGTGTGTTTTTTAGTCTATAAAGCAGCCTATTTTTCACTTTTGTGAAGCGGTCATTCCTTGGGTATCCAATACTTCACCCCCCAATTATCGAAGCTCCATTCCTCCATATAGGGGTTGCATTCGTAGTCGATGTAGAAGAGGAGTCCTTTTTTGTCTAAGATAAAGTTTGTGGGGTAGTAGTCGATGTTCAGGCCTGCCGCCTTTGCCTTTTCTGCCATCTCGCGGCCTTGGGCAAGGACACTCTCGTCAAGCTCGCCTCGGGAGACCAGATCTGCCACAGTAGGGCCGTCTATAAACTCCTTGACGATTATCTCCGCATCCTCGTCTACGCTATACATTTTCGGTACGGGAATTTTAGCAGTCACAAGCTTTTTGTAATCCGCCGCCTCCGCCGCGATCTTGTCGCCGAAGGTATAGTAATCGCAGGGCTCGTGATGTATCTTTTTCAGAAGCACGTAATGGGATGGGACGGAGGATAGACCTGCGAACATATATCCGCTTGGAAAGCTATCGGTAATCAGCCTCATAGTAAGCCTACTCTCGTCTATATACTCTTCTTTTTGGGCATCAAAGTTTTTGAAGACGATCTCGTCCTCGGGGAGTCCTAACCTCTTAGCGAGGTATGAATAACCGCCCTTGCCCTTGCCAAGCATACGGTAAATGAGGTATCGTCTACCGTTTACCAAAAGGATATCTTCTGTCATAGTCACCTAGAAAGATAGTTATTTGTAAAATATTATTTACATTTTTATTAATCTCTTGGGGGATTGACGATTACACCTCTCTCCCAATTATAATTAACGTAGTTCTGTGTGAAATAAAGAGCGGCTCTGAAGGGACGATCAAGATCTTGCTGTTTAATAGAAATATCTACGGGATCGCCTGTATCTTTATAATATGCTTTAAGCATCCATCCCTTGCTGTTTCTCATTATGATGCTTTTAAGAGTCATACCGCAGTCAAAGGCATACCACTCAATTCTTTCAACTCTTTTTCCGACAACTATTTCAGTAATGTTCGTGCATTCTTCATATGCGAATGCTCTGATGACCTTGACGGTGTCCGGAATGATTACTTTGGTAAGACCCTTGCATCCGTAGAATGCTTTACTGCCGATCTCGGTAATCCCTTCATGTATGTAAACCGAGGTATTGGTAAGTGATTGGCAGTACGAGAAAGTGGATACGGGGATCTTTTTTATAGATCTCGGAATATTAGCGTACATAAGAGACGTACATTCCTTGAAGATGGCATTTTCCATATCGGTGATGCTATCGGGCAATTCCACCGAGATGAGATTTTCGCATTTCGAGAATGCCTCCTCCTTGATGGTGGTATACCCTTCCTGAACTGTAACGCTGGTGATTTTCTGATTTTCATAAAAGGCCCTTTGGTAGATAATCTCAACATTCTCGCCGCGATAGGTGGCGGGGAGAATGATATCGGTTTCGGTTTTTGCCGCCTCCTCGGTCAATCCTGTTAAGATGTAATATTTATCATACTGATGGTAGGAGAAGGTGAAGAAATCGTCAACGCTTGCCGCGCAATGCTCGCAGGCATCATCCACGAAGCTATGAGCCGCAGGTATAACTCTTCTTGCAAATTCTCCTCCGCAACCGTCGCATATCTTGTGCTTTTCACCCTCGGTCTCGCAGGTAGCCTCCTTGTCGATTATCCAGTTTTGGGAGTAATGTATCCTAGTATCAGGACGTGTTTCGTATTCAAGATCATAGCATTTTAGGCATTCTCTCACTCTTTTGCCTTCCTCTGAGCAGGTGGGCTCAAGCTCATATACCCAGATTCCCCATTGATGCTCGCAAGCCGCAGGCGGATCGGTAACGCCGCCATCAGGGCGAGGTATAATGAGCTTGCAGGACGTAAGCGAGAGCAAGCTCGCGATCAAAACCAAAGCGGAAACAAGTCTTAAAAAGCTTCTTTTCATTTTTTATTCCTCCGAAAATATTTTTTACCATTTTTCTACTTCAATTATACATTATTTCTAAACCTTTGTCAATATATTTTTATATTCAAAAAGCATTTGGAAAAAGTACTTAAAATGCTCCTGACATCTCAAAAATGCAAAAAACGTATAATATAAGCCTCAAAACCGTAATGGTATCTGTGCTTAAGGGAGGACGCAAAAAGCCGCTCGGGAATAAAATCCCAAGCGACTTTTTACCTGTATTTGATATTACGCGTAAAATTATTTTTTCGTCCAGTAATACGCAGAATAGGTGATTTTAATGCACTTGATCGCCTCTGCCGAGTCGGAAAGAGACTCAGCGGGGATAGCGATGCCGTCCGCCATGCTCTCATTCTCTGAAACCTGCCATCCCTCGGGATCCTCAAAGATCAGGCTGGTGAGCGACTTGCAGCCGTTGAAGGCGTATTTTCCGATATAGGTTACGTTCTTTGGAATATTGACACTCTCAAGAGTTTTGCAGCCTAAGAATGCATGATCGCCTATATACTGTAAGCTATCGGGCAGTACCACGCTTATTACTTGACCGCCTGTAGCCGTTCTGAAGGCCTCAGTGGCAATAGTGATAGTGCCTTCCTTAACTACAAATTCACGATTGGAATTTATGCGTGCGTGTATCAGATGCTTTCCTACGTAGAAAGCGCCGCTTTCGTCATATTGTCCCGATCTGTTGTAGAAGGAGTCGTAGTGGATCTCAATAACCTTGTCGGGAAGACGTATGTCCTGAGTATAGCTGGAATATCCTGTGGCATTGAAAGCTTCCGAACCGATATATTCAATGCTATCGGGCAGATAGATCTTCTCAACGGAAGTGTCCTTAAAGGCGTTTGCGTGTATGTATCTGACGCCCTCTCCGAAATCAACGCTCACCAGATTTTCACATTCAGAAAAAGCGCTGAGTCCTATGCCGACAAGGCTATCGGGTAAGGTTAAATTTGTGATGGGCAGACCCTTGAAAGCGCCTCCGGCAATAACTGTCGTGCCTTCCTTGACGGTATAATCCTTTGCCACGGTTTCGTCAGCCTTGAGAAGGTACTTGCCAAAGTAGATAACTCCCTCTTCGGGCTTTAAGCTCTCGTAAAGCTTAGTTCCCCCAAAGGCGTCGCTTCCTATGTTGGTCACGCTGTCGGGAATTGTAACACTTGCAAGATTATCACATCCTGAAAAGGCAGATTCTTTTATCGTAGTGATATTGTCGGGGATAACAACCTCGGTGAGACTGTCGCAATTCACATATAAATTACGGTCAAGAACCGTGATACCCTTGGGGATATTAATGCTAGCAAGAGAGGTGCAACTCGAAAAGGCGGCTTGACCGATGTAGGTGATGCTGTCGGGCAGGTCGATGTTGACAAGGCTTTGGCAGCTTTCGAAAGCGCCGTAGCCGATGTAAGTGATATTTTGACCTATGTTAATGTCGGTAAGCTTTACGCAGCCGCTGAAGGCATTGTCTCTGATGACGGTAATGCTGCTTGGGATCTTTACCTTTTCAAGCTCCTTGCAATTTTTGAATCCGTCAGTGGCGATCTCGGTAACGGGAGCGCCTCTATATACTGAGGGAATAGTTATCTCTGCGGGAATTTCTTCTACCTCGTTGTCGGTGATGTTATTTGCTGAAACAGCATAGCTTCCGCCGTAAATCCACTCGAACTTGAAGTAATCGCCTGCCTTGAAGCCGCAGGTTCTGCAAACGTTACTTGAATCATAGAAATGTTCTGCCGCAACGGCCTCCGTCTCCTTTTCGCCGCATTCGCAATAGCGGGATCTTGAGCCGCCGTGCTTACAGGTGGGGATAACGGTGAATTCCCATTCGCCGAAGGCATGCTCGTGCTCCTCCACGGGCGGTAAGAAAAGCTCGCAAGAGGTGAGGGCAGTCATCGAAAGGATGAGAGCGAGGGCGCATATAGCCGCTAAAATTTTCTTTTTCATAAGTTTTCCTCCTATTTTGATTATATAAAAAATGTTTTTTTTCAAGGTTAAGAAATGTTTTCATCCTTGATACCTTTATTCATATAAAGGAAAGATGCGCAATTGTCTACCAACCGGCTGTCAACCGTTAGTTGCAGATTGAAAAATCTCCGCCTCATAGCGCGATACTCTTAACGGAGTATCACGCAGTTAAATCCGTCTTCGACGGGTGAAATCCACCTTTGGTGGATGAAATCCTGCGCGAGGGCGCAGGGATATAAAAAACACCGCAAAAGCAAAAAGGCGCACCGACGAGGTCGGCGCACCGAAAGAGCAGACCTATCGTCTGCGAAGCGTGTTTTTTTATGGAGAGGATGCGCAGTATGTAAAAAGCTTTTCGCAGGGCATACGTAAAGGTTTATCCACGGCGAAAATACCTAGAATCTCCGCAAAATAATACTGCTCCGCATATTAATTATATATTATTTTGAAGGATTTGTCAAGTGTTTTTTAGTAGGCAGTTGTCAGTAGTTAGTAGTCAGTCGTTAGTAGTCAGTCGTTAGTAGTTAGTCGTCGGTTGTCGGTTATTAGTTATCGGTTGCCGATGGTTAGTGTTTTTATGAAAGAAAAGAAAAACGACCGCTGGGAGAAAATTCGGCGGTCGCTTGTAAATTATATTAAAATGTATGCTTTAGTTTGCAAAACGTGGTTTTCTTCGATTATTTCATCTTATCTGCGAGCTCGTTGTTAATGTAAACGCGCATGCTGATTGCTCTTACCGTAGCGGAGGCTTCTCTCTTGAAGGGCGTTGAGCCTGCCTTGTTTTCATCCGCAACGAGTAACCATTCCTCGCCAAAGCTGATGTGGAAGTCCTTGTGGCGAGCGTTGATAACAACCTTTGCCTTGCCGCCCTTATTATCATCGTAGGTGAGGATCACGGCTCTGTTTGCAAGGCTCTGGGCGTGGATAAGAGTATCGTCCGCGTGGAAGATAGGAAGCTCGCGCCTCATCTCAATAAGACCTCTGTAATAGTTCATAGTCTTGTACTGAAGGCTGTTTCTCTTCAGCTTCGACCAATCCATATTATTGATCTTGTCGCTTGATTTATAGCTGTTTTCGTCGCCATCCTTGGTGCGGAGCATTTCCTCGCCTGCCTGCCAGAATGCCGCGCCCTTGGAGATCATTAAGATCGCCGCGCCAAGCTTATTCATCTCGGCTCTTGCCAGGTCTGTATCCTCGGGGTTAGAGAGGAGAAGCTTATCCCAGAGCGAGTAGTTATCGTGGGCGCTCATATAGTTCACAACCATATTATTTGGAACGCTCCAACCGAAGTTACCCTTGATAGAGCCGCCGTTGATACCAAACCATACCGCCGCCCAGTTTTCTTCATCGGGCGCGCCGTTAATATAGCCCTGTGCATCCTCCTCGAAAACGCTTCCCTTAAGTCCGTCGCGGATAACATCGTTGAATACCGCAACCGCGCCGATAGCATCTCCCGTAGGAGTGATCTCGCCGATGTGCTTCTGCGTTGCTCTGTGGCTTCCGTCAATGGTTGCGCCCATATCCCAGCCCTCGCCGTAGATAATAGCGGCGGGATTGATAGTATGAACCGCGCTCTCAACTCTCTGCATAGTGCCAACGTCGTGCAGACCCATAAGGTCAAAGCGGAGGCCGTCAAGGTGGTATTCGCCTACCCAATATGCGCAGGAGTCAACCATGTATTTTCGGTACATTGCCCGCTCGGAGGCGGTATCGTTGCCGCAGCCCGAGGCGTTTGTGTTCTTGCCGTCGCTCTCGTATCTGTAATAGTAGTAGGGAACTACCTTGTTGAGATTTCCGTTTGCATCGTAGGTGTGGTTGTAAACCATATCCATAACCACGCCGATGCCCGCCTCGTGGAGCGCCGCTACCATCATTTTATATTCCTTGATCCTCACCTCGCCGTGATAGGGGTCGGTGGAGTAGCTACCCTCGGGAACGTTATAGTTCTGGGGATCGTAGCCCCAGTTGAAGCTCTCGCACTTATGCTCGTCAACCGATGCGTAATCGTATACGGGAAGGAGATGAACGTGAGTCACGCCTAAGCTTTTCAGGTAATCAATGCCTACGCTCTGGCCGTACTCGTTCTTGAGTCCGCTCTCGGTGAAGGCGAGATATTTGCCCTTGTATTTTGACTTCTCGATCATATTGGAGAAGTCGCGAACGTGGACCTCCCAGATGATAGCGTCGGAATAGCTCTCAATGTCACGGCGCGCTCTGTCCTCGCCCCAGCCCTCGGGGTTGGTGAGAGAGAGGTCAACTACCATACCTCTGCCACCGTTAACACCTGCCGCCTTTGCGTAAGGGTCAACCGCCTCCTGAGTACCAACCGCGGTTGTTACCTCATAGATGTAATATGTGCCGTGACCGCAAGCCTCGGTATGCTCCCATACGCCGCGATCTGCGCGAGTCATAGGGATAACCTTGGTAGCCTCGCCGCCCTCGCCCTCTGTAAAGAGCTTCAGGGTAACGCTCGTAGCGGTAGGCGCCCAGAGCTTGAAGGTAGTTCTGTCGCTGTGGATGATGGCGCCCAGATCGTCGCCGTCGTATATATAGTTTTTCTTAAAATATTCTGTATCAAAAATACCGCAGGGAACAGCCGCGCCATGGCCGATGCCCTCCACCGAAACGGTGTAAAGCCCGTCGATCCGAAGCTCCTCGCCAAGAGTAATGGCCAGCATATTTACCGCCTCCGCGTCAAGGGGAGTCTTGACCTTCAGGGGCTCTGCCGCGATTACATCAAGCAGACGCTCGCCCTCGGCTACAGTCACCTTGCCCCAGTCTCCAATAACGGGAACGTGTATCTTATTTACGTCAACAATGTTTGCAAACATTCCGTGGTTTATCATAAATGACTACTCCTTAAAAGTTAATCATAAATCGTTAATTGATTGCGAGGGCACCCCTCGCCAATTCAGCCAATGATTATTATAACAAAAATAAATACAGATGTAAAGTACCAAAATAAAAAAATAACAAAAAAATGCTAAAAAGTTAAAAATAAGGCAAATATGAGCAAATAAAAAAGAGCGAGACGGATTTTGTACCGAAATCGCTCTTTATGTGTTCTCGCCTTGCTCAAGCTCGATATGTTTTCGTTTTACTCAAGGGCGATATGGATGAATCGACCGTTGGTCACCTCTTATACCAATAATGATTCTTATATTCACCGGTTAAGAGGGTGTGCGCTTCTGCCTTGTCGCCGAGGAGGACGGATGAGACTGCCTCGCCGTCCGTAAGGGAAGAGTCCTTGGTGACGTACCAGCCCTGGGGATCGGCGAAGGTCATGGAGGTTATATTTGCGCAGAAGAGAAAGGCTTTATCGCCGATGTATCTGACGCCCGAGCCGATAACCACCTCGCTAAGAGACGCGCAGTTGGTGAATGCTCTTGTGCCAACCTCTGTGACGCTATCGGGAATAGCGATCTTGGTGAGGGCTTCGCAGTTTGAGAAGGCCTCCTCTCCGATGATCTCAAGGGATGTGGGCAGGGTGATCTCCTTCAAGGAGGAGCAGCTGTAAAATGCCTTATAGCCGACGGTTTTGATTTCGCCGAGACTGACGTCGGTAAGGCTCTCGCAGTCAAAGAATGCGTAAGGCGCGATCTCGGTGACAGTTGCGGGAAGAGTGATGGATTTCAGCATATAGCGGCTGGAGAAGGCATATTTGCCGATAGCCGTCACACCCTCGGGGACTACGCTATTGTTAGTTCCGATAACCACAGTCCCGGTTGCCGTCTCAATAAGACAGCCGCCGTCGGTGTAGAAGGTGAGAGACTCGCCCGAAACCTCGTCCAGGCTACAGAAGGCAAATGCCATATCGCCGATAGAGGAAAGGTCTCCGCCGATCTCCACGCTTTTCAGGTTTTTGCAGTCCTCGAAGGCAAAGTCGCCGACAGTCTCCACACTGTCGGGCAGAGTGAGGGTAGAGAGGGAAGTACAGTTATAGAACGCGCCAACGTCGATGGCAGTCAAGCTGCTTGGGAGGGCAATGCTTCCAAGGGCGGGGCAGGCGCAGAAGGCCTCCTTGCCGATTGTTGTAAGTCCCTCAGGGAGAGTTACCTCAGAGAGGCTTTTGCAGCCGATGAATGCCCCCTCGCCGAGGGAGAGAACACCCTCGCCCACCTCTATTTTGCGAAGCTTCCTCGCGTTATCAAAGGCGGATGGAGAGATGGCGCTGACCGTCTTTCCCTTGTAGCTTTCGGGGAGAATTACCTCATCGTAGAGATTATTCCAAATTCCGCGACCGCTGACAGAATATGAGTCACTTTCCGAAATATACTCGAATTTGTAAACTAAACTAGACGAAATGCCGCAATTTTGACACTTATCTCCCTCAAACTCGTGAAGGTCGGATGCATAAGCATTGATAGTAATAGCCGAAGCAATGCCCACAGCAAGGATGGCGCCAAGGGAAATAAGAACGCCACGCTTTACCTTTATATCAATCTCGGGTAGAGTCTCGCGAAGCTTCTCATCCACGATTTCTCCTACCTTGCGAGTTTTGCGGCAAACCCACGCCCAAGCCGCCTTTATCTTATCCGGGAGGCGAGTTAAACCGCTTTTGATCTTATCAAATGCGTTGGCAAAAGCCGCCTTTATCTTCTTTCCCAGAAGGGAGATTTTTTCTTTAATATCCTTTTTCATTTTTACCGTCTCCAAAAAAATTCTACCTTTATATTATATACTCCAAGCCGCCTATTGTCAAGAGTATTTGGGGATTTTAATAATTTAACAATTTATTTTTATTTCTATGATCTATACTTACGTATGGCAGAAATAAAAAGAAAGACTGCCGAAGAATAATCTCCGGCAATCTTTATAAAGTTTATTGTCCTTTATGCCAATAGAATCTCAGGTACGTATCTGTGAGCAGAGCCGCCGCTTTTGTGGGATCGCCAAGATCGTCAGGGGAGATAGCGATGCCCTCTGTGGCATTCTCATCATCGGAAACCCACCAGCCCTCGGTGTCCTCGAAGACTACGGAGGTAAGATCTCTGCAGCTTTGGAAAGCGCCCTCGCCGATATATTTAACGCTTGAGGAAACAGTGATACTTGTAAGGTCGCTACAGCCTCTGAATGCGCTGTCTCCGATAGCTTCCACACCCTCGGGAATAACCATCTCCGCAAGAGACGTGCAGCCGAAGAAGGCGCTATCTCCGATCTCCTTTACACCCGCGCCAAAGTCGACCGAAGCAAGGTCTCTACACTGCATAAACGCAGAGCTGCCGATGCTAGTGACGCTATCGGGAATTACGATCTCGGTAATATTGCTCCTATAGAAGGCATAGCTTTCTATAGCCGTAACGCAAGTCGGGATCTGCGCGTTAACACTGCCGAGGATCAGGCAGCTGTCCGCGGTTCTGATAAGGCAATTTCCTGCGCTATGATAAGCGGTATTGCCCGGGGCTACGGTTATAGTCAGAAGGGATGATGCGCCGCTGAATGCGTTGCCACCGATCTCGGTCAGGCCCTCGGGAATATGAAGCTCGGTTATACCACTGCAGCTGTAAAAGGCATATCCGCCAATCGACGTAAGCGTGGAAGGAAGGATTATTTTTTCAGCGGAGTTGCTTTCGAAGGCCATATAGCCCACGTGGGTGATACCCTCGGGCAGAATTATCTCGCGGATCTTACAGCCCCTAAATGCTTCATCGCTGATATATGTAAGGCCCGCGGAGAGTCGAAGGCTTTGAAGACTTGTGCAGTCCGCAAAGGCGCCAACACCCATATATACTACGCTATCGGGCATAGTGACGGATGTGATATTATTGCAGTTTTCAAATGCGTAATCAAGTATGGTAAGCGTTCCTTCCTTTACGGTAACCTTGCCTGAGACGGCCAGTCTGTCAGCCGCTATAAGGTGATTGGCTACGTAGAATATACCACCCACCCAATTATCCTTATTTTTATAGTAAGCAGTGTTATAGAAGGCGTCATTACCGATGCTCTCTACACTGTAGGGAATGAAAATTTCCGCAAGGGATATGCAGTCCTCAAAAGCGCTCTCGCCGATAGTCTTAACACCCTCGGGAACAGTCACTTCCGTGAGGGATGAGCAGCCGTAGAAGGCATGATCTCCAATACTCTCAACACCCTCGGGAATAGTGATGGCGGGAAGGGATGAGCAGTTATAAAATGCGACCTCGTCGATGCTGACGATGCTATCGGGCAGGCTTATCTCGGTGAGCCTTTCACAATAGGCGAGCGCTCCGTCGGGAATAGAGTCTCCGTAGGTGACAGTAACCTTTTTCAGAGAGGTTCTCGGCAGCTCTGCAAGAATGCCGGAAGGAACGGTTGCCACCTCAAGATTGTTGCATCCGTAGAAGGAATAGTTGGCGGATACTTCCTCGCCGAGAATAGTCAGCTCTGTGAGGGATGCGCAAAGGCCAAACGCGTTATAGCCTATGCTTGTCACGCTCTTTGGGATAACGATCTTTTTAAGGCTCGAGCAATATTCGAAGCAGTATTCTTCGATAGTAACAAGCCCCTCGGAGAGAGTCACCTCTGTGAGGGCGGTGCAACCGAAGAACGCTTCGTAAGGGAGAATTGTTACGTTTTCGGGAATATTGATGCTCTCAAGGCTCGAGCAGTTATAGAATATGTAAGCTCCCATAGAGGAAAGACTCTTTGGAAGATCGATTTTTTTCAGCGATGAGCAACCATAGAAGGCATCATCGCCGATCTCGGTAACTCCGGCGGGAATATTGATGACCTCAAGGCGTTCGCAATAACGGAATGCCCCTTCGCCGATTCTGGTAATATTATCGGGAAGAACAATGGTTATGAGCGCAGGATAGCTGGAAAGAGCGTAATCGAGGATCTCGCTTTCCGCAATTACCGTTACCTCCTCAATAGCGGATTTTTCAAAGTGACGGAGGTGCTTTAGCTGAGAGGTTACCCTCTTGACGTTGGAATAAAGGAATGCGTAGGATCCGATATCCTCCACGCTCTCGGGGATATTGATTTCTTCAAGCGCGGGACAGCTCTGGAATGCCGCATTTCCGATCCAGGTAAGACCCTCGGGAAGAGTGACCTTTTTAAGAGAGGTACATCCTGCAAAAGCAGCGATATCGATAGACTCGATGCCTTCGGGGATATTTACCTCTGTAAGGGACGAGCATCCGGAGAAGGCCTCCATATTGATATTTGTAATACTGCCTGGTATGGAGATCTCCTCAAGTGAGGCGCATTGGTAGAATGCATAGCTGCCCAGCGTGGTAACACTGTCGGGAATGGTGACCCTCTTCAGGGCAAGGCATTTGTAGAAGGCATAATTACCGATCTCCGTAACATCGTCGGGCATAGTAACGGTAGTGAGATTTTCGCAGTCAATAAAAGTGCTTGCAGAAATTTTAGTCACACCGGAAGGAATGATAAATTCGGTAAGTGCCGAGCAATAAGCAAATGCGCCGTTGCTGATTTCGGTAACGGTGTCAGGAAGGGCGATCTCAGTGAGGCTTATGCAGCTGTTAAATGCCGACTCGCCTATGGATACGACTCCATCGGGAAGGCTTACTGATGAGAGATTATCGCATTGCCAGAATAATCCCATAGAAATTCCGGTTATTCCGGGAGAAATGACCGCAGTGGCGAGGCTGTTACAATCATAAAATACTAAATCTCCCATCTCCGTAATGCTGCCGGGCAGAGTTATCTCGGTAAGGCTGATACATTCACGAAAAGCGGAATTTCCGATTTTAGTAAGATTATCCGGGAAGCCAACCTTGGTAAGATGGTCGCAACCAAAGAATGCCATGTCTCCGATTTCGGTGACACTGTTTGGAATTTTTATTTCCGTAAAGGCGGTGCATTTCTCGAAAGCGTAACTTCCGATTTTCTTAAGGTTGTCTGATAGGGTTATCTTTGTGAGGCTGTAGCATTCAGAAAAAGCGTAATCTCCGATTTCTGTAACGTTACTGCCCAGGGTTACTTCTCTGAGGTGAACGCATAACGAGAAGGTGGAATATCCAACCTCTGTAACGCTATCCGGCAGAGTTATCTCTTTGATGCCGGTGCATTCCGAGAAAGCGTAATCTCCAATTCCGGTAACGCTATCCGGCAGGGTTATCTCGTTAAGACCGATGCATCCCTTGAAAGCGGAATCGTCGATTCTTGTAAGGCTATCGGGCAGGATTATTTCGGTAAGATTACGGCAACCGGAAAAGGCAGACCTTCCAATAAAGGTAACACCCTCGGGAAAGATAACCGACTCTATAAACTCGTTTCCGGAAAAGGCATCTACACCTATAGCAGAAACGGGTCGTCCTTTATAGCTGCCCGGAATAACTATATCGGCATAGTGTCCTCTATATCCTACTATTGCAACGTAGTCGCCTCGGATCTTGTAATCGAAGGGATCAACGTAGCTGCAATAGGAGCAGACTTCGTTTTCAACAGCGTGGTCGGCGCGGTTTTTTATATTGCCGCATTTTTTGCATTTTTCCCAATGCTCTGTCTGGTTGTATAAAACCTCGTAATCGTGACTTGAGGGCGTATTATAAAAATCGTAGGTTTCGCAGTCGATGCATTGGCGTACGTAATGGATAGATTCGCAGTCGGAGGAAAGCACCTTGTCATCGCCCCAGGTGTGTTCGCCCGTGATCAGACAATCGGGCTCACCTGAATCGGTGCTAAAAATATCGCAGGCCGTCAAAGCAAGAACCAAAATAGCCACAGCCATCAGCAAAAGAAAACCGCGTTTTTTCATCATTTGTCTCCTTAAATAATTAGTATTATATCTGCATTGTAACATTACATATATCTGTATTATAACATTAAAAGAAGCATTTGTCAATAATAAGAATTTCCCCTTCTAACTCCCATTTCTCATTTCACATTTCTCATTTGTTGCGCTCGTGCAACAAAAAGACCGGCACCCCCGTAGGAGTACCGATCCTTAAAAAGTATATAACTCCCGCCGAAGGCGGATTTTATCTCGAAGAGATTTCATCCGTGGGAGACGGATTTCATTGGTTGAGCTTAACCTCAACCTTCCACCTCAACCACACCGTCCTCGCGAACGTGGATTGTCATACCATCCTTAACGTAATTCAGGAACTCATCGCCGAGGCAATCAACAACGGGCATGGTAACGCCGTCTACCCAAACGTCTGCAAGAACTGCGCCTGCGGCTGCAAGGGAGTCGTATAGCCTTCCCCAGAGGGTAGTGAAACGGCGTTTTGGTAGTGAATTACATTAATAATGTAAGAGCCAAAACGTGCCCGAGCCGCAGCGAGACAGGGGGACCAGCGCCGGGGTTCCCCAAAGCGAACTTGAGAGCTTTTGGGGTTCGCGTGTGCGGTGGATGAGGTGTTACGATGTAGTTTGAACCTTATTCCTCAACCTCAACCACACCGTCCTCGCGAACGTGAATGATCATACCATCCTTAACGTACTGAAGGAACTCATCGCCGAGGCAATCTAATTTTTTTCTTTATCCTTGCGTTTCTTTTTCCCTACATTCGCGATCTCTGATGCAAGCGCTAGGAAAGCTGAAGACAATCCGACGATCTGCATTATTTCCATGTATTTATATTGTTGTGCTGTGACCTCGGTAAAAGTGCCTTGTGTTTTTAGATAATACTTACCTACCTCGTAAAACTCATATTGTACCTGCGCGCTATTATTCGCAGGCGCACCACCGAGCAAGAATGCTGAAAGCATAAAAATTAAAAATGGTATTTGGCATAAGCAAGTAAATAATCCCAGCTTATCGTTATTTTTTATGCTAACGAAAATACATTTTATAACGTTTATAGTGAGTAAGGTGAATACAATACATAAAATAACCATTTTTACCCTCCAATTAGTATTTGATGCTGATCTTACAAAATTAATTAATTTCGCTTATACACTTTTCGATTTCTCTCTTTGAATCAACAACGGGCATAGTTACGCCGTCAACCCAAACGTCTGCAAGAACTGCGCCTGCAGCGGCAAGGGAGTCGTATAGCCTTCCCCAGAGGGTAGTGAAACGGCGTTTTGGTAGTGAATTACATTAATAATGTAAGAGCCAAAACGTGCCCGAGCCGCAGCGAGACAGGGGGACCAGCGCCGGGGTTCCCAAAAGCGAACTTGAGAGCTTTGGGGGTTCGCGTGTGCGGTGGATGAGGTGTTACAATGGAGTTTGTGCCTTACTCTTCAACTTCAACAATTCCGTCCTCGCGAACGTGAATAGTCATACCATCCTTAACGTACTGAAGGAACTCATCGCCGAGGCAATCAACAACGGGCATGGTAACGCCGTCAACCCAAACGTCTGCGAGAACTGCGCCTGCGGCTGCAAGGGAGTCAATGTGATTAGCGAAGAGCATACAAGCGGGGTTCTTGTGGAGCGCGCAAGCGCAGTAAAGAACGAGACCGCCTGTGGTAGAACCGATGGTCTGAGGAAGACAAAGCGCCTTGTTGATGAGGGGCTTGCCGTTAAGCTCGGCGTTATTCTGGTCGCCGCACTTTACCTTCTTGTCGCCAAACTGAAGCGCCATCTGAAGAGAAGCAAGGGTGTTAAAGCCCTGCGTGGTAACAACTGCCTCGGCTGTGCAAGTGCCGGGGGTTACAACTCTACCCTTAAACTGTTTCATAATTACTTACCTCCCTTTGTGATTGCGTGCAGAATCTCATCGTCCGTGTAATATCTCGCGCTTGTGTAGGTACGAAGCTTGTTGGATGAGGTAATAACGGGCATAGTCTTGCAAAGCGGGTTATTCATATACATAAGAGGGCAGATGTAAGAGGTGATAACGCCTGTTGCCTTGAGACGGGGAGCGTAATCGGTCTTTTCAAATTCTGCGAGAACTGCCTTGGGAGCAGTGAAAACTGTGGGGATAAGAACCTTCTCGTTGCCTGCTTCGCGAAGAGAAGCCTCAACCTTGTCGGTCCAATCCTTCAGCTGCTGAAGGCTCATATGGGGGCAACCCATGAAGCAAAGCTTGGGCTTCGCATCGGGGTTCTTCCAGATAACGGGGTAGTTATTCTTAACTCTCTCCAGCTCCGCATCGTCGATCACGTACTCGCGCGCGCCCTCTGCGATAAGGGATTCGCCAAGCTCAACAGCCTCGGGAGTAAGATTTGCGATGTGGTAGAGACCAACCGCGCCGTTAGAAGCGGTAGCCGCGCCGAAGTCCTTGAGGTATGTGCAAGCGGAGTCGTTAAGCTCTGTGCCGAGCCACTTATCAAGACCTACAACGTAGGGAACGTCCTCCATAACCTTCATACCGATGGCAGAGCCGAGAAGCTGAGCCTCGGGCTTCTTTGTGGTGTTGATTCTTACAACCCAAGTTGCCTTTCTGCCTTCATCGGTGAGGAGACCGAAGTAGGGAACGTAGCCAACGATAGAGCCCATAATGTCGAGAATACCGGAGTTACGGTTACATCTTGCGCCGAGAACCGAGTTAGCGTAAACTACAGCCGAGGACTCTGCCCAGGAGAGAACGTCGCCCTTTTCCGGCTTGTTACCAACCTCGTCGAGGTAGCAAGCGCAGGTGAAGGCGTTGTCGTCAATAAGACCCAGCTTGTGGAGCTGCTCCTCGTAGAAGTCCTGCTTTGTATACATAAACTTCTCAAAAACGAAATTCTGAAGGAAGTTAGCGGGAACGTTTCTGTCAAGGGGTCTTGGGTCAACAGAGAACTTCTGGCCGGACATAACGCCGTCGTCAAGAAGCTTCTGCATAAGATCGTAAACAGGGGACATAACCTTGAGACCGAAGGAGGTAACAAGGTGGTTATATTTTGATGTGATAGGCACGAGCTTTTCAGCGCCGAAGGCTTCGCCGTACATAACCATGGTCTTCATAACCTTGGCCATAGTTTCGCCTTGCGCGCCGTCAAGGATCTGCTGTTGCTTTTCGGTGAGAATCATTTATCTTCTCCTCCTTATTTCAAAAAATGTGTGTTTTTGTAAATGTTTATTTGCATTTTGTAAAGTTCGTCAGTGAACTCACGTTTGAGTGTAGCGAAAACATATCACGTTTTGAAAAAAACTTTTTCAAAACATATCACGCGACGAATGTCGCATATCACGTTCACTTTTAGTGAACATATCACGACGGCACTGCCGTCTATATCACTGCCCTTCGGGCAAATGATGAAGCTGAGCGCTTTGCGTTTACAACTTCATAGCCACATCCCAAGCACCCCAGATAACCGTTCTCAGGTTACCAACTGCCTTTGCGTCACCGATAACGTGAACGTGAGCAGCCTTCTTTGCAAGAGGTGCGGGATTATAGCCAACAGACAGAATTACGCTGTCAGCGGGAATAGTCTTGGTGTTGCCGTCCTTATCGGCGATAACAACCTCGCCGTCACGGATCTCGGCGGTCTTATGCTCGAGATATACGGGAACGTTGTTTGTCTTGAAGAAGTCGCGCAGATAGCTTGTGTTAGCAAGACAGATACCCTTTGTAACGATAAGGTCATCCATCATCTCAACGATCTGAGGCTTCTTGCCCTGGAGGTAAAGCTCATAAGCGATCTCGCAACCGGTGAGACCACCGCCTACGATAACAACGTTTTCGCCAACGGTCTTGTTGCCAAGGAGGAAGTCAACTGCCTCGATAGCCTTGTCCGCGCCGGGAATAGGAATTCTCTTTGCGGTAGAACCGGTAGCGATAATAACCTCGTCAGCGCCGAGAGACTTGATGTCGGTAACCTCGGTGTTCATCTTAACCTCGATGGGGTATCTTGTGATCTCGTGTCTGTACCAGGAGATAAGGTCTCTGTCCTTTTCCTTGAAGGAGGGAGTAGCCGCCGCGATGAATACGCCGCCAAGAACGTCGCTCTTTTCATAAAGAGTAACCTTGTGGCCGCGCTTTGCGCAAACGATAGCCGCTTCCATACCGCCTATACCGCCGCCGATAACCGCAACGGTCTTCTGCTTCTTAGCGGGCTTGATGGAGTATTTTCTAGACTGCATTGTCTCGGGGTTGAGAGCGCAGCGGGAAAGTCCCATTGTATCTGAAAGATCCTGTGTATTTGCGTGACCCTTGGAGGAGGAGAAGTTAAAGCATCCGCTATGGCAGCAGATACAGGGCTTGATGTCCTCGAGTCTGTCCTAAATAAGCTTTGTAACCCAAGCCTCGTCAACGAGGAACTGACGCGCGATACCAACGCCGTCGATTCTGCCCTCGGCAACAGCCTTCGCGCCAACTTCGGGATCCATTCTACCTGCGCAAACCACGGGAATGTCAACGAATTTCTTAATATGTGCAACGTCCTCGAGGTTGCAGTTCTCGGGCATATACATCGGGGGATGAGCCCAGTACCAGGAGTCGTATGTACCATTGTCGGCGTTAAGCATATCGTAGCCCGCGTCCTGAAGGTACTTAGCAGCCTTCTCGGATTCCTCCATGTTACGGCCAACCTCAACGTAATCTTCGCCGGGCATTGCGCCGTAGCAGAAGTCCTTGAGCTTGGACTCTACCGAGTAACGGAGAGATACGGGATAGTCATTGCCGCAAGCTTCCTTAATGGCCTTAACGATCTCAGCCGCGAAGCGGTAGCGGTTCTCAAAGGATCCGCCGTACTCGTCTGTACGCTTGTTGAAGAACTCGATGGCGAACTGGTCGAGAAGGTAGCCCTCGTGAACAGCGTGAACCTCAACGCCGTCAACGCCTGCCTCCTTACAAAGCTTCGCAGTCTTTGCGAATGCCTCGATGATCTCGTGGATGTGGTGCTTTGAAAGCTCGGGGCACTCAATATCGTGAGCCCATCTGGACTTCTGAGGGCTGGGAGAAGCAAGCTCGTGGTTAGTATCAATAATAGGCTTGATCAAAGCTCTGGTGAATTTGTTCTTATGAAGGGGAGCGATAAGCTCGGTGATCGCCCAGGAGCGACCCATACCTGCGGTAAGCTGAATAAAGAGCTTCGCGCCGGTCTTGTGGATCTCGTCCATGTAAACCTTGAGATCACGGGACATCTTTTCATTCTGCCAGAGCCACTTGCCCCAGAAGGTGTCGCGGGTAGGAGCGATACCGGGAATGATAAGACCTACGTTGTTCTGCGCTCTCTTGAGGAAGTGCTTTGCCGCCTCCTTGTCGAAGTGACAGCCCGTAAGCTCAAACCAGCCGAAAAGGGAGGTTCCGCCGGTGGGGCAGAGAACGATACGGTTCTTGATTTCTACGTTGCCTATTTTCCAAGGGGTAAACAGGGCTTCGTACTTTTGGTCCATGTTAGACATAACAAAAATCCTTTCTTTTGGAGTTTTTTTATTAAAATTGATATTTATTTAACAAGTGACAACAATATTATACAACAAATTACTCTCCTTGTCAAGAAAAAATGATAAAATACCAATTATTTGCGTAATAATTATAAAATTAAATGACAAACCCGCCGAAAATCTCCCGATTGCGCATAAAAAAGAGGCCGTCTCGAAGGTATGAGATAGCCTCTTAAAATTTGATAATGGATAAACGGTGATTCAGAGAAAAATCAGTTCTTGAACCAATAATAATCTTTGAACTTATTCATTAAAAGCGTTGCTGAAATGTTGGAATCCTTGAGATCATTAGCAGAGATTTCTATTGGATCAGAACCGTCTATATTTTTCGATACGTACCATCCAGCGGGGTCGCTAAACTTCACATCGGTAAGACTATTACAATCGTAGAACGCATTTTCCCCAATAAACTCAACGCCATTAGGAATCACTACATTAGTGAGCTTTGTGCAATAGTAGAACGCCCACTCGCCAATTGAGGTAATACTGTCGGGAATTACTACACTAGCAAGATTTGAGCAATTTAGGAATGCATAATCACCAATTGAGGTGACGCTGTCAGGAATTTCTATACTAGTAAGATTATAACATCCGTAGAATGCGCAATCATCAATTGATGTAACGCTGTTTGGAATTACCACGCTTGTAAGGTTAGAGCAACAGTAAAAAACTTTATAACCAATTGTTGTAATGCTATTTGGAATTACTATGCTATGAATGGAACTCATTTCAAAAGCAGAATCGCAAAGTGTAGTAACGTTATCTCCGAGTATAACATCTGTAAGATGGTAGCATCCATAGAATGCTTGACCGCCAATAGTAGTAACATTAGATGGGATTTCAAAGGTTACATCCGTTTTTCCTGTAGCATATTGAATTAGAATTGTGCCATCTTTGCTATAAAGATTTCCGTCAATAGACTTATAATGCTGATTATTTTCATCAACTTCTATGGAAGTAAGATTTGTGCAGTCTGCGAATACTCCCATGCCAATAAAAGTAACGCTATTTGGGATATTAACCCTTGTAAGATTTGAGCAATGGAAGGCGCGCTCGCCTATAGTAGTAACGCTATTTGGGATATTAACACTTGTAAGATTTAAGCAGTGACTGAAGGCGCCCTCGCCTATAGTAGTAACGCTATCGCCGATAACCACACCGGTAAGACTGTCGCAAAAATAAAACGCATCTTGAGAAATAGTAGTAACATTAGATGGGATTTCAAAGGTCGCATCTGTTTTTCCTGTAGCATATTGAATTAGAATCGTGCCATCCTTGCTATAAAGATTTCCGTCAATAGACTTGTAATGCCTGTTGTTTTGATCTACTGTTATATCGGCAAGGTTTTCGCAGTAGTCAAATACATATTCGCCAATAGTCTCCACGCCGCTGCCAATTACAACGCTTTTGAGGTTAAAGCAATAAGAGAACGCAGAAAGACCAATAGTTTTAACACTATTTGGAACTATCGTGTCGGTGAGTCTACCACAATGAGCGAACGCATAATCACTAATAGTAGTAATGCTATCGCCGATTACCACGCTGGTGAGTCTAGAGCAAGATTCGAACGCACGCTCGCCAACGGTAATAACACCGTATGGGATCTCAAAGGTTGCATCCGTTTTTCCTGCGGCGTATTGAATCAAAATCGTGCCATCCTTGCTGTAAAGATTTCCGTCAATAGATTTGTAATGTTGATTATTCTTATCAACCGTTATAGCTTCAAGATCCTCGCAATGAGCGAATGCGCCTTCACCAATTAGATTTACGCTGTCGGGTATTACTACACTATGTATGTTGTCATAATTGTCGCAATAAAGAAATGCATTGTCACCTATGGATGTGACGGGCTTGCCGTTGTATCTACTCGGAATAACAATGTCATTTGGTAAACTGTAGTTTGCTTTTGCACGTATTTCGTAGGAGTCAGAGTCCTCAAGATAAATAAATTCAAAGCAATTCTCGCTAGTTATTTTGCAATAAATGCAGGTATCATACTTGTAGATATGGGCGTCGCTTTTTTCAATGGTTTCGCTTTCGAGAGTTATACCGCAAGACGTGCATTCGGTATGTCTTTCGCCCGCCTCTGCGCAAGTAGGCTCCTTATCAACTATCCATTCGTCTGCGGTGTGTCCTGCCTCAGGTATCGCCTCGGTGGTGATGGTTATTCCGCAAGACGTGCATTCGGTATGTCTTTCGCCCGCCTCTGCGCAAGTAGGCTCCTTATCAACTATCCATTCGCCCGCGGTGTGTCCTGCCTCAGGTATCGCCTCGGCGGTGATGGTTATTCCGCAAGACGTGCATTCGGTATGTCTTTTGCCATCCTCTGTGCAAGTAGGCTCCTTATCAACTATCCATTCGCCCGCGGTATGATTTTTCGCCGCTATATCTTCCTCTTCGTCACATCCGCAAAGGGTGCAGCTTCTTGTCTTTGTGCCCGGATTTTCACAGGTGGGTTCCACTATGATTTTCCATTCTTCCCATTGATGCACACATCCAAATATGCTTGGATCGCACGCCGAGAGGCTGAGAATCGCCAAAGCGAGAAGAAGCATAGAAATAACTAACTCTTTTAATACCGTTTTCATGCCTTAAAAGGTCTCCTTTTTATATTTCACCTAGATTATACTACTTTCGCGCGTAAATGTCAAGGTATAACTTTGGGGCGGAGCTTTTTTTGCAGACGGAAAAGAAAAAAATCAAAAAACCGACAAACTTTCGAGAAACCTATTTACAAAGCGGGGATTTTGTGATATACTATATTCTGCATTTTTGTGGGCTTTGGCGGCTGTGGCGAAAAAACGCGTCTTCCGCCCTCAAAAATTCCGCGGAAAATGCCACAGGAGCAGTAAGTAAACGAGAGGGGGGGCATCCCGGTGAGAATCGATAAATTTCTTTCCGAGCAGGGAATAGCCAGCCGCAAGGAAGCGGCGAAGGCTGCCAAGGGCGGCGGAGTTTTGGTAAACGGAGTCGCCGTCAAGGATCTCTCCGCCCACATCGACGAAAATACTGCTACGGTGATCTACCTTGGCAAAAGGGTAGAGTACAAAAGGTTCATTTACGTTATGCTGAATAAGCCCGAGGGCTACGTAAGCGCAACAGAGGATAAGAGCCTTCCATACGTCACCGAGCTTCTCCCCGAGGAGCTTCGGAAGCGCGAGCTTTTCCCCGTGGGAAGACTTGACCGCGACACCGTGGGGCTGATGATACTCACCAACGACGGTCAGATGGCGCACGCGCTCCTTTCCCCTAAACGCCACGTACAAAAGGAGTATTTCTTCACCGCCAAAGTGCCTATGAAGGACGGCGTTGAGGAGTATTTCAAAAACGGCGTCACCCTTGCGGACGGATACGAATGCAAGAGCGCTTTGATCCACCTCGCCCCCGACAGAATGAGCGGCATAATCACCCTCACCGAGGGCAAATACCACCAGATAAAAAGAATGGTCGCCGCATCTGATAACAGAGTTATGACTCTCGAGCGAATCTCCTTCGGCGGCATCAAGCTTGACCCGAGCCTGAAAAGAGGCGAATGGCGAATGCTCACGGAGGAAGAGATTTCCCTGCTTGCTGTGCAAGCCAGGGGAAGTGAAATCTCTTCCCAATGAAATCCGTCGGTGACGGAATAAATCCAAGCTCGCTTGGATGAAATCTCTTCGAGATGAAATCCGACTATGTCGGGAGCTAGTTAGATTTTTCTGAAATGACATTTCTCATTTCTAATTTCTAATTTCTCATTTTTCGCCTTCTGGCGAAAGTAATTTCTAATTTCTTTCGCTCTGCGAAAGAGCAGTACCGGAAAATTTATATGCGCACACTGCGCAGATTGGAGTAATGACAGCCTTCCCCAGAGGGGGAAGGGGGACCGCTTTAGCGGTGGATGAGGTGTTGCATCCAAATCAGCACCTACATTTATTAGGGATAAAAAACCTACAATTTGCTGTAAATTTTTATTGTCCGCATTAGTCGGGCAGATTGGAGTAATGATAGGCTTCCCTTGTGAGGGAAGGGGGACCGCTTTAGCGGTGGATGAGTAGTCATGCTCAAATCTAAAATATTTGTATTGGAAAATTTATATGCGTTTTATGCGCAGATTGGAGTAACAATGGATATATTAAAGACACTGGCCGCGGAGTTCGGCATCAAGGAGGAGCAGGTCAAGGAGACCGTAGCTCTTATCGACGAGGGAAACACCATCCCCTTCATTTCAAGATACCGTAAGGAGGTTACGGGCGGTCTTGACGATGCAACACTTCGTGATCTTAACGACAGACTTAACTACCTTCGCAAGATGGACGAGCGCCGCGAGGAGATTTCAAACCTCATCGACGGTCAGGGCAAGCTCACCCCCGAGATCACCTTCGCACTTAACAATGCGAAGACCCTCGTAGAGCTTGAGGACATCTACCTTCCCTACAGACCCAAGCGTAAGACAAGAGCATCCATCGCCCGTGATAAGGGTCTCGAGCCTCTTGCAAACTACATTCTCGAGCAGAGAGACGTATACGATCCCACAATCGAGGTCTATGCAGAGGAGTTTATTTCTGCCGAGGAGGGCAAGGAAGTGCCCGATGCTAAGGCGGCACTCCAGGGCGCGTCGGATATTATCGCAGAGGATATCTCCAACAATGCGGAGATCAGAAAGCTTCTCCGTGAGTTCACCGTTCAGAACGGCGCACTTACCACCAAGGGTACAACAGAGGAGACCTCTGTTTATGAAAATTATTACGATTTCTCCGAGCCTATCAAGAAGCTGAAGGGACACAGAATCCTCGCTATAAACAGAGGCGAAAAGGAGGACTTCCTCAAGGTTGCGGTTACCCTTAACCAGGACGACGGCGTAGCCCAGATCATGTCCAAGGTCATCACCAACAAGAAGTCTCCCGCTCTCCCTCATCTCGTTGCAACCATTAACGACGCATATACCCGTCTTCTTTTCCCCGCAATCGAGAGAGAAGTTCGTACCACACTCTTTGACGATGCCTGCGAGGGTGCCTTAAAGGTATTCTCTGAGAACCTTCGTAACCTTCTTCTTGTTTCCCCCATCAAGGGCAAGACAGTTCTCGGTTACGACCCCGGCTATGCCCACGGCTGTAAGCTTGCGGTAGTTGACAAGACCGGTAAGGTGCTTGACACTGCGGTTATCTACCCCGTAGAGCCCAGAAAGGACATCGCAAGATCCAAGTCCATCGTTCTGAATCTCGTCAGAAGATACGGCGTTGACGTTATCGCTATCGGTAACGGTACAGCATCCCGTGAGTCGGAGCAGTTCATCGTTGAGCACGTTCTCCACGATCCCTCCTGTCCCAAGACCATAAAATATACCATAGTTTCCGAGGCAGGCGCATCGGTTTACTCCGCATCTAAGGTTGCCACCGAGGAATTCCCCAACTTCGACGTAATGCAGAGAAGCGCCATCTCCATCGCGAGAAGACTTCAGGATCCCCTTGCCGAGCTTGTTAAGATCGAGCCCAAGGCGATCGGCGTTGGTCAGTATCAGCACGATATGAAGCAGGCAAGACTCAGCGAAGCCCTTGGCGGTGTAGTTGAGGACTGTGTAAACGGAGTCGGAGTTGATATCAACACCGCATCCTACTCTCTCCTTTCCTACGTTGCGGGTATCAATACCACCGCGGCAAAGAACATCGTTAAGTTCAGAGAAGAGTACGGCGAGTTCAAGACTCGCGCTCAGGTTCTCAAGGTTCCCAAGATCGGCGACAAGGCATACCAGCAGTGCGCAGGCTTCCTTCGTATCCCCGGCGCAAAGAACGTTCTTGATAACACAGGCGTTCACCCCGAGTCCTATCCCATCGCGGAGATGGTGCTGAAGCAGTTCGGCTTCACCACAGAGGACGTTGCAAATAATAACCTGAAGCTCCTCAAGTTCAAGGCTACCCAGTACGGCACAGCGAAGCTTGCCCGTGAGCTTGGCTGCGGTGAGCCCACTCTCGTTGACATTATCGACGAGCTTGAAAAGCCCGGCCGTGACATCCGTGACGATGCTCCCGCTCCCGTCCTCTCCAGCGACATCCTGGACATCAAGGACCTGAAGCCCGATATGCAGCTCAAGGGTACAGTCCGTAACGTTGTTGACTTCGGTTGCTTCGTTGACATCGGCGTTCACCACGACGGTCTTCTCCACATCTCCGAGATGAGCGATAAGTACATCAAGCACCCCTCCGAGCTGTTCAAAACAGGCGACGTTATCGAAGTAAAAATCAAGGACGTAGATCTGAAGAAAAACCGCATCGCCCTCACAAGAAAGGGTATGAATGTAAAATAAGCCTTCCCCAGTGGGGGAAGGGGGACCGCTTTAGCGGTGGATGAGGTGTTACAAAAGAATTAGAACCTCCATCCAGCGAGGTCACATATTCAAATCGAAATAATCGTTTTCTCTATTAATTATTTTTGATAAATAAGCCTTCCCCAGTGGGGGAAGGGGGAGCACCTCTGGTGGTGGATGAGGTGTTACAAAAGAATTAGAGCCTTCATCT
>JAZTXP010000029.1:0-11839 GCA_045636465.1 Eubacteriales bacterium | reverse complement strand
AAAACGCCGCGTAGATAAAGCAAGAGGCCTCCACTTCGCTACGCTCCGTTTCAGCCTCTTGCTTCATCTTTGTCCCTCATTGGAACTTTATTCAGATTTTTCTAATCTTTTTCCACCCCAACTATTGACAAAGAGCCTTTTATTTTTGGAGGCGACACCCAGATTTGAACTGGGGGTAGAGGTGTTGCAGACCTTTGCCTTACCACTTGGCCATGTCGCCGTCTTTTATCGTGCTCTAATATTATAGCAGAGTAAAAGCGTTTTGTCAAGGGGAATTTCATTTTTCTTTTAAAAATGTTTGAAAAAGTTTTTATACGTGAAAATTACCGCTCGGGGTGTGAAATAATAAAAATACCTTTGGGACATTTCCAAGTGATTTTTGCTATTGACTTTTTTTCTATCTTCGTGTATACTCTTTACAGTTTATATTATATGAAAAAGCGCGGATATAGTTCCGCGGGAGATGTTTATGCAAATTCAGCTTTCCGATCATTTTGATTATAAAAGGTTAATACGATTCGTAATGCCTTCTATTGTAATGATGGTATTCACCTCCATTTACGGAGTGGTGGACGGACTTTTCATATCCAATTTCACCGGCAGCACGGCATTTGCGGCGATAAATCTGATAATGCCCTTTGCTATGGTGCTTGGCGGCGTAGGCTTTATGGTGGGCACGGGTGGAACGGCGCTGGTTGCCAAGACCCTGGGAGAGGGAAGGCGAGACGTTGCCAACAGATATTTCACGATGATGGTGTATTTCACCCTGATCCTCGGCACGGCTCTCGGCATTTTCGGCATTATTTTCATTCGCCCTGTGTCCTATCTTCTCGGTGCAACCGAGGAGATGATAGAGTACTGCGTGGTTTACGGAAGAATAATAATAGGCTTTACTCCCGCATTTATGCTGCAGAATCTTTTTCAGAATTTCCTTGTGGTAGCAGAGAAGCCTAAGCTCGGCCTCGTTGCTACTGTGGCTGCGGGTGTGACCAATATGGTGCTTGACGCCCTTTTCGTTGCCGTATTCCGCTGGGGAGTAGTGGGCGCGGCAGTAGCTACGGGAATGAGTCAGCTCATAGGCGGCACTCTTCCTTTAATCTACTTTATTCGGCCAAACGATTCGCTCCTTCGCCTCGTTCCCACCGGGCTTGAAGCAAAGCCCTTGATCAAAGCCACCACCAACGGCTCATCCGAACTGATGAGCAATATTTCCACATCGCTGGTCAGCGTTGTATACAACCTTCAGCTGATGAAGTATTTTGGAAAAAACGGCGTCTCCGCATACGGCGCGCTTATGTACGTTCAGTTCATTTTTATCGCCATATATATCGGCTATATCATCGGCGCAGCGCCTATCGTGGGTTATAATTACGGCGCGAAAAACAGACCTGAGCTTCAGAACGTTTTCAAGAAAAGCCTGACCCTTATGATCTCCTCGGGAGTAGTTATGACCATCCTAGCCCTCTGCCTGGCATCGCCCTTGGCAAGGCTTTTCGTGGGCTACGACCCCGAGCTATGCGAGCTTACCAAACGCGCCTTCACCCTTTTTGCGCCTACCTTCCTTCTTGCGGGAGTGAATATTTTCGCATCTGGCTTCTTTACCGCCCTGAATAACGGTCTCATCTCTGCCGTCATATCCTTCTTAAGGACTCTTGTGTTCCAGCTTCTCGCGGTTTTACTCCTTCCGGGGCTTGTGGGAAGCGACTCTATATGGTGGTCGGTGGCGGTTGCCGAGGTAGGGGCGTTCATCATCTCGGGCGTGTTCCTCGTTGCTAACAGCAAGAGATACGGCTATCTGCCTGCAGGCTTTACAGTCCGCAAGAGAGGCGAAAATTCATAGTATAGTTTACAAAAAGCAAAAAAATACTAGCGGACGGGAGAAATTTCTGTCCGCTAACTTTTATTCCCATCATTTTTTGATAATATTTTTTAACAGTTATTGACAACTGTCATAAAATGTGCTATACTGTAGAAAAAAGCTATGGGAGATGCGCTATGTTTGAGAAAAGATACAGCGACTATATGCTGAAAATCAAGGGGTATGAGACCTATTATAACGACGGAGACGGATATAGCTACAATGCCGATAAGGCGGTCTCTGTGTCCTCGGGCGCAGAGCTTGAGAGCTTGGGCGTCAAGGTAAAAATACTCAAATGCGGATTCTCCAAAATCAAGGTAAAGATCACCTATAAAAACAAAAGCTCTATACACGATATGAAGAAGGGCGACGGCATACTCCTTGAGAGCTATGACAGAAGCCACGGCAGCAATGAATTTGCCTGTATCGATCAAAAGGAGCTTTACGTTCGCCTTGAAGAGGCGTAAGGGGAGTATATTATAGCCGACGGATCGGGATATTCAGTCCCGGATTTACACCGTCGGCTTTTTTATTGGTCGTGTAATTTCCCCTAGTCAATCGGAGCCTGCCTCGGGGGTAACGATAGCTCTTAAAACGCGGTTTTAGCTTTAGGGGACGTTATTAATAAAAAAGTCTTGACAATATACGGAAAAAGAGTTATAATATAACTAAGATTTCGCTTAAACGAAGAAAAAAGAGATAAAAAACTTCGCTTAAACGAAGAAAAATGAGCAAAAATATTTCGCATAAACGAAATTGTTGAGAGACGAAAAATTGTACTTGTCATTTAACGGTTAAGGTGACGCTTGGAGGTAGATATGAATTTAATTACCGCAAAGGAAGCGGCGGAAAAGTGGGGAGTAACCCCTCGCCGAGTTCAGGGGCTCTGCAATGAAGGAAGAATAAAGGGCGCAACCAGATGGGGGCGCACGTGGATGATACCCGCGCACGCGGTTTTGCCTAAAGGCAAAAAAGAAGAGGATCCGCATCTACCGATGCCGAGAAAGAGCCCCTTCTTAGATATGACTAACATATACAGCGAGCCGGGAACGGCAGAGGAGAGTATAAAATTTCTCGAGAACAATCCCGAGGCGCACGCCCTTCTTCAGTCGCAGATAGCCTATCGACGTGGAGAAATAGACAAGGTTTACGATCACGCCAGGTATTTCCTTTCTGCTCATTCAGGCTTTTACGCCATTCTCGGAGGCGGAATGCTTCTTGCCCTCTGCGCAATATGGCGCGGAGATATAAACCTTTGGTACGAGGCTAAAAAGCATATTTTTGAGGCGCCTCATAAATCAGCCGAGGAGCGAGATATGATTTCTTTGGCTCTTGCGGTCATAGATAGCTCGGTTTACGATAACAGAGATTATCCCGAATGGTTTACAAGAGGCTCTTTTGCCCCCTTACACGCCGATTCTCACCCCACCGCAAAGGTCTTTTACGCTAAATATTTATATATGGCGGCGTTTGCTATAGCCTCAAAGCAGATGGACGTTGAGGGAGTGCAGGGGCTTGCCCTTATGAGGATGCTCCCATTTACGGTAGAGCCGATGATCTCGCAGGCGGTGGTGGATAAAACGATTATCCCCGAAATATATCTCCGTCTTTCCTGCGCCGTTTCCTACCATAACAGCGGAGATCGCGCTCACGCCATAGAGCATATTGACAAGGCCGTCGCTCTTGCTCTTCCGGATAGACTTTACGGTATTCTTACTGAGTACGTGCGCCATTTCGACCATCTTTTGGAAGAGAGAATAGAGCTGGTAGATCCCGAGGCGCTTATTATGGTGAAGAATCTTTATAAAATATACAGTATAGGCTGGTCTAAGCTTTCGGGCGCGGTCAGAGGACGTCTTGTGGCATCGAATCTCTCTACCCGTGAGCGCGAGGTGGCAAAGCTTGCCGCCTTTGGATTTACGACCAAGGAGATAGCGTCTATGCTCTACGTCTCCGAGTCTACCGTTAAGCAAACCGTCCTTTCCGCTGTCCAAAAAACAGGAATTAAGGACAGGTCGGAGTTCGCAAAAATCCTCTAAAAGTTCATACCGAAAATCTTAATTTTGGTGGATGTTTTTTTCGCCTGAATCCCGTATAATAGTGGTGTAAATCGCTATTGCGGGATTTTTCTTTTGAAAGGAGGCTCGTATGAATAGAATTAAAGACGGCGATCTTTATAAAATGATAAGGATATTCGATAAGGACTTCGAGATCAGATACGGATATTACGAGGAATTTGAAAAGCAAAGCAGATTCAGCGAGCCCGTCCCGATTTATCCGGACTTTGAGGCAGAGCCGGTTTATACAAGAGAGGGATGCCCCTTCGTAACTCAGATGCAAAGCCTCTGTCGCTACGGAGACAGTAAATTTCCCGACGGATGCTGCGTCGATTGCAGCTACTTCCGGCAGGGCGATGACCTGATAGGCATCTGTGAATGTCCAAACAAAAAATTAAAATGAAAATATAAGGAGAAACAACAATGAAAAAAATCATAACAAAGGTAATTTCGGCGGTGGCGCTGATATCAACGATGGCTCTTCTGCTTTCGGGGTGCTTCTCTAAAGACGAAGGCAATCCCGTGCTTGGCAAGGAGGGGGCGATGCTGCTTCTTGCTAACGAGAGAATGAGGGGCGAGATGTTTGATAAGAACGACAGTATCTTCCGCGATGCCGAAAGCGCTCTTATCGGAATGGCGGAGCAAGGAAGAGAATTTCTTACGGCATACGATAATAAAAATAAGGAAGAATCAATTAACGTAAGAATGGCGTCAAGCTCTAATCTGGTAACCGATATTGCCGCTCCCGGAAGAAGCTACACGCAGTTTAATGAAACCGTTCTCCAGTCTGTGACGCTTGCAGAGCGCGGAGCTGAAAATATCAGAATGATGAAGGAACGTGTAAGAGTTCTTGATACCTGGGTAGTTATTGATGATATGATGATGCTTTTGCACGTTGAAGAAAACTCCGAAATTTTACTGACAAGTAACGGGTATTACGATACTATGTGCTACAGAACCCGTCTTGAGGACGGTACGGAAAGATACGATCTTATACAGCTCGTCAAGAGCGAAGGCTTCATCACGAGAGCGAGCTATATCAAAAACAAGCTGTACGATTGTAATATGATAATGGATGTGAACGGCGATGAATATGAATACATAGGCTTCGTCGCTCAATTGGTCGGAGGAATCTGGGAATGTCTTGAATATAGACACATTCCCATAAACGAGATCCCATACGATTACAACTACGTTATTATGACCGACGATCTCTGCTTCAAAGCGTCAAAGAATATGCACAATGACGGAAGCGTAAACAGGATCGTTCTTTCCTCAGAGGATCGCACCGTTGATATAGCAACTATTGAAGAGTACGATGATCTCACCTGCTACAATATATTTGTTGGCGCATACGAGGGTTATCGCGGAGTTTTGGTTGGCGGTAAGGATGAATATGACAACAATCTTGTCCTCGGCGACGGCACCGTTCTTGAAAACGACCAAGAAACTCCCGAGGGGGAGATAGGAGCGAGGTATCTTGTAAAATACGATACCGCTTGGGGCACCGAGTTTGAAATGTCCTTCGATATACGCGGCGGAGAACATTCCGAGAGAAACGTAAAATTTGCGGAATATCTCAGAAAAATAGGAATCAGCTATAAGGGTGACACCACCGAGGAGCTTCTCGCTAAAATTAACAGGGCGAGGGAAATAATTGAGGATATAGATCGAGATTTTGAATGGAACGGTTATCCAATCGGTACTCACGAGGGCTCTCGCGCCGCTCATGCAGAGGAGCATAAAATTATAGACGGTTACATCGGAATCATCGAGTCGTATAAGGATAATCCAAGGGTTAACTACGAGGACATAGAAGGTCTTGACCTTGCAAGCTTTGCGGGGCTTGAGGACGAGTCCTATGATCTTGACGTGAAGGAAAATTCGGTTACAGTTATATCCGCGAGCGCTACGGTAAATGATCTTTCTCTTTTCACTGTGGGAGAAAATTATCATCTTGCTTTTGCTCTTATGAATGATAGTGGCATAATTCATATCGAGGGATATGAGAAGCAAGAGGTAACGCTTGAGGGCGAGAGCATCACGCTTTCTGCGAACAATATAAAGCTTGATCTTGAGGAAATAGCGGCAGGCGAATACAAGATCGTTATGTATGCTTCGACAAGCGACGGAATTCGTTCTACAGAAGCGACAGTAATCGGCAAGATCACCATTATAGAAGAAATATAAAGCAAAATAATAATTAAACTTTACAAAAACGTGACCAAAGAGGAAATCTATGAAGAAGATAATAATTAAATCAATTATATCGGCGTTTGTTATAATGCTCCTTGTTTTCGGAAGCACCGGCTTCGGTATTGTTGCAAAGGCGGCAGATTCTTACGTTGCCTCCGGTACGGCAGGCGAGGGAATAGAGTGGGTCATTGATGAAGGCGGCGAGCTGACTATAAGCGGCGAGGGCAAGATTGAGGTCGAATGGTACAGTCCCCCATGGGAAGCATATTCGGAAACGATCACAAGCGTAGTTCTTGCAGAGGGAATTGTCAATATTCCCGATACGGCATTTTGCTATTGCGATAATATAAAAACCTTCACTATTCCGTCAACTGTCAGCGAGATCGAGGGTCTGGCCTTTGATAATTGCTCAGGAGTTGAAGAATTCATCGTCTCCGATGACAACGAGACCTATAAGAGCGTAGATGGAATAGTATTCACTAAGGACGGAAAAGCAATCGTCGTGTATCCAAGGAAAAGCGACCGTTATGAATATACTATATCTACCGACGTTGAAGAACTTGGCGAATATGCGTTTGAGGGCGCAATAAATCTTAAGGTTATCAACATACATGGTGGCATCAAGGTAATTCCCCAGGGCTGCTTTGAGAGCGTAGAGCTGGAAGAGATTAATCTTGCCGAGGGAATCGAGGTTATAGGCAGAGGTGCGTTTGTCTGGGCTCAAGCCAAGAAGGTCGTCATTCCGGATTCGGTAAAGACTATTGTTAACTCGGCATTTTATTCATCAACGCTTCTTGAGACCGTTATTATCGGATCCGGCGTGGAATATATAGGCGATTCGGTATTCGGCTATGCCTATGATCTTAGGTTGATACACTATCACGGAACCGAAGAGGATTGGGCAGACGTAGTAATTGAAGGTGATAATCCCTTATTGTCAGCGGATAACATCCATTTCGTAGAGATGCGCGAGGGAATAGCGCCTACCTGTAAGGACGGCTCCTCCCGTGGATTTTACTGCGCTTCTTGCGACGAGTATTTAACCGGAGATGTGATTGAGGCCATAGGCACGCACACTCCCAAGGAGCCGGCTCAGGAAAACTACGTTGAGGCAGACTGCGATACCGAGGCCTCCTACGATCTCGTGGTCCGTTGCGAGGATTGCGATACTGTTATTTCAAAAGAAACCGTAATTACATCCTCGGCCCTCGGCCACGAGTGGGAGAACGGATATTGCGCCACATGTGGCGAGCAGTGCAAGCATATCGATGAAAATATCGATACCGATTGCGAAAGATGCAATATGGCAGGCGCTTTTGAATACTTAACGATCGAGCTTGATGCTATCGGCACCGTAACCGTAGGAGACAGTGATGTTTCCGACGAATACGTTATATTCATCCCCGAGGTCAGCGGTATTTACAGCGTTTATTCCAATAATTTCGGAGATGATGAGAACATTGATCCTCGTGTACGCCTGATCGACGAGGTTGGAGAAGTAGATATTACGAGTGACGATAGTATCGGTATGGGCTATAATTTCAAGGTTGTCTTTGAAGCGGTGGCGGGTCGCAAATATCTCATCTACTTGTATAGCTATGACGTGGGAGTAACCTATGAATATAGCGTTGTGAAAGAGTATCATGTAACAGAGCATCCTACGTCGAAAAATCCGGAGGTTGAGATCGGCTGGAGCGAGAATGTATCGTATCAGTGGTATAAATACGATATCGAGGAAGAAATTACCGACGCTAATGCAACCCCCTCTGAGAGATTTGGAGCCGGCAGCCAATACGTAGCAGGTAAAGGCTGGACGGGCGACTTCTGGAATGACAGCGGAGCAGAGTTCTTCATCGTAGATCTCCTCGAGGGCGAGGCGATATATCTTGATTTTAGTCGTCCGGTTTATGATATGTTGGGGTTATGGGATATATATTTAGACGATGGATTCGAAGTGGACTACAACCAAAACGGCGAATTCATCCTCGTTGCCCCCTTTGATGGTTCGTTCTCTGTTTACTCCCATGGCGTTGACGTGGATACTAGCCTCAAAGCGTATAAGCTCAGTGAGGGGACGAAGCTTGAGGGTGAAAACTCACCCCGTCTCGGAAGTCCTAAGCTTGGCAATCTGTACGCATGCGAGATGCTTGTGCCTAATGGGGAGGTTGTTATGAGCAATCCTTTGCTATACGACTATGCAATCACTCATCAGCCCGCCGCCACCGAGCCCTACGTAGAGATAAATGAGGGCGAGGCAACCTATCAGTGGTACAGCGCGACCCTTGGCGAAGAGATCACCCCCAATAACGCCTCTTCCGTGGATTGGGGAAATGGTGAGTCAACTTATACCGGCGAGGCAGGCTGGAGTGGCGTTTCGGATAAATTCGACACGTCCGAATGCTACGACTTCTTTACGATAGACCTTGAGGAGGGTGACGTTATTACGGTAGTGATCGTTGGTGATCTTGACGGAAGCGTGGGCATTTTCGATTATGATCAGGTGGCCGGCGAGGGGGCAATCATCATAGAGGGATGCTTTGTCTATGAGCTCAAGGCGGATATCGCGGGAACGTATACCGTTTATGCCTACGGTGAAGCAGAAGGTCTTAGCATAAAGGCGTATCTTGGCGTGTTTGAGTACAATCTTGAAGAAGGAGCGACGGGGGCATCGTATTATCCCGAATCGGATGGATACTTCAGATGTGAGGTAACCTTTGAAAACGGAGCGAAGGAAAAGAGCAATACCGTAGCCCTCAAGGCGCACGAGCATAAGGATTCCGACGAAAACTACGTTTGTGACGAATGCTCGGAAGAGCTTCCCGGAAAGCCTGATGTTAACGATGACCTTGACGGTGATGAGGGCGGACTTCCCGAAAATCCCGAGGTTGACGACGATCTTGGCGGTGATGAGGGCGGACTTCCCGAAAATCCCGATGTTAACGACGATCTTGGCGGTGATGAGGGTGGACTTCCCGTTGCAACAATAATCGCAATAATCATTTCTTCCGTGGCGGTGGTAGCTGTCATTGCTGTAGCCGTAATAGTTATCGTCAAAAGAAAAAGGTAATAAAAAACAGGCTGATTAGCTTTGATGAGCGTCCGTGTTGATATTAACTTATTTGACGTTGATTTTCACGACAAGACATAAACTGCTTATATTGTAAAATTATATTTACAAAATAAAGAAAAAAGGGCGAGATCAAGTATCTCGCCCAAAATATTCGTTTAATAAATTGCGTTATATCAGTCCCTCTGATATAAGAAGCTCCAGCACTCTTGCCTCTCTTTCCAGCATCATTGGCATAAGGTCGTAATCGCCGTTTCGGTTTTTCTCAATTGCTGCCTCCGGCCTAACGAATTCAAGGGTAAAGCCTTCCTCGCTCTCATAGTCATCAAGGTTTGTTTCTCCTATTTTTTCCTTGCAGGAGCAAACGAAGTAGTAGTTATCCTGAACGAAAAGACCGCCGAGCTTTGTCTTGCTTCTTCTGTGAACGTTGCCGAATTCGCGAATACTTTCCGGTATAACGGTAAGTCCGCTTTCCTCCTTCACCTCGCGGATCATAGCCTGGACGGGGCTCTCGCCCTCCTCAATTCCTCCACCGGGAAATTTGTAGTAATCGTACTTTTTGCTATGTATCATAGCAACCTTGCCGTCTCTTATGACGATGCCTCTTGCAGACGGGCGGTAAACCACCTCAATGCTCTCGTCGTAGACTCCTGAATCAAGGGTGAATAAAATCTCCATAATGCCACCTCCAATGCTTTGTTATGCGATTATAACATAAACTCGAGATTTTGTCAATCTTTTATTATTATATACTTGAAAACGGCAGGGAAATATGGTAGAATACATAAAGAAAGAATAAAAAACGAGGTCAACAATATGAGAATAATACTTGCATCTAAATCTCCTCGCCGCCGTCAGCTTCTCGGGGAGATATACGATGAGTTTGAAATAATAACCGCCGATACTGATGAGACTCTCCCCGCGGGCGTTCATCCCTCTGAGGGGGTTGCTATCCTCGCCGTTCGCAAGGGCGCGGCAGTTAAGGATGTGGTGGGAAACGATGCCCTGATCATTTCCTCGGACACCTTGGTTGAGCTTGGCGGTGTGGCCCTTGGCAAGCCTGTGGACGAAGCCGATGCCGAGAGAATGCTGATGTCCCTTTCGGGCAGAGCCCATAACGTTCATACGGGCGTAGCCGTGCATTACCGCGGCAGAGTTTTCAGCGGAACCGACACCACAGCAGTTATATTCAGGGACATAACCACATCTGAGATCCGCGACTATATAGCCACTTTTGAGCCTATGGATAAAGCGGGAGCATACGCTATTCAGGGCGAGGGCGGTAAATTCATCTCGGGCTACGACGGAGACTACAATACTGTGGTAGGCCTTTCCCTCCGACTTACAAAAGAGTTGATAAATAAAGCATTGGCAGAGGACTGATATGACGAAAAAAGAGAAAAAGGAAAGACTTGCGAAAATAGTTCTGCGGCTGAAGGAGATCTATCCCAACGCGGAATGCGCCCTTGAATACGGTGGCGACCCGTGGAAGCTTCTCGTTATGGGCAGGCTCTCGGCGCAATGTACCGATGCCAGAGTGAACATTGTTTCAAAGGAGCTTTTTGCCACCTTCCCGACTGCCGAGAGTATGGCGAGGGGAGACATAGAGGATATCGAGAGAATAGTGAAACCCTGTGGACTTTATCACACCAAGGCGGCCAGCATCAAGGAGGCCTCGGCAATGCTGGTTGAAAAATACGGAGGCGAACTTCCCGACACTATGGAGGAGCTTCTTGAGTTTCCCGGCGTTGGCAGAAAGATAGCAAACCTTCTCCTCGGCGACGTGTTCAAAAAGGATGCAGTAGTCACCGATACTCATTGCATCAGAATTTGCGGCAGGCTGGGAATGTACCCCGAGAGCCTCAAAGATCCCTTCAAGATCGAGAAGATACTTACCGAGCTTATCGAGTACGGTGAAGGAAGCGATTTTTGCCACCGCATAGTCTGGTTTGGCAGAGAGACCTGCACTGCAAGATCGCCCAAATGTAACGAATGTCCCCTTTCCGATCTTTGCGAGCATAAGCTGCGCAGGGGATGATAATTTTTTGATATAAAAACGGTTTTGTAGTCCTTTAACATACAGAAGTATTGTTATACTTTTCGATAAGCAGAACTATAAATCAGGGCGGAATTTTGACCTTCTCAAATAGAGAAGAAACAACAACTAAAAAGAGAAAGAAAATGAGCGAAAAAATAAAGATATCCCTCCCCATTATCGTGGAGGGAAAGTATGATAAAATAAAGCTTGATAGCATCTTCGATGCCACGGTCATCGTGACGGGAGGCTTTGCGGTATTCAACAATAAGGATAAGCAAATGCTGATAAGGCGTCTGTGCGAGGGCGGAGTCATAGTCCTCACTGACTCCGACGGCGGCGGAAAGCAGATCAGAGCCTTCCTTCAGGGCGTACTGCCGAAGGAGAAGATACACAACCTATATATCCCCAAAATTGAGGGCAAGGAGCGACGTAAAAGCCGCGCATCCAAAGCAGGGCTTTTGGGTGTTGAAGGAATGAAAAAGGACGAGCTTGTAAGAATATTTTCACCCTTCACAAGTGGCGTAACCCTTGTAAAAGAGCGAAAAATGATAACTAAAGTTGACTTTTTCAACGATAAACTCACAGGATGCGGCAATGCGTCGGCAAGGAGAGCTGAGCTTTGC
>JAZTXP010000028.1:0-4286 GCA_045636465.1 Eubacteriales bacterium | reverse complement strand
GCCTTGATGTCTTCAACAGACTTGTTCTGAGCCTTTGCAAGGTTTGCAATGTCTTCCTCGGTTGTAGGAACGAACTCGTGAAGAGGGGGATCAAGGAATCTGATACAAACAGGGTTGCCTTCGAGGGCCTCGTAGAGAGCCTCGAAGTCTGCCTGCTGGTAGGGAAGGATCTTGTTAAGAGCAACCTCGCGCTCTTCAGCAGTGTTGGAGCAGATCATCTCGCGGAATGCAGCGATTCTGTCAGCCTCGAAGAACATATGCTCTGTACGGCAAAGACCGATACCCTCTGCGCCAAGCTCACGAGCCTTTCTTGCGTCTGTGGGAGTATCTGCGTTAGTTCTTACCTTAAGAGTTCTGAACTCGTCAGCCCAACCCATGATTGTGCCGAAGTTACCGGAGATCTCAGCGTCAACGGTAGGAATGATACCGTCATAGATAGCGCCTGTAGAACCGTCGATGGAGATGAAGTCGCCTTCGTTATATGTCTTGCCTGCGAGAGTGAACTTCTTGTTCTCCTCGTCCATGTTGATTTCGCCGCAGCCGGAAACGCAGCACTTACCCATACCACGAGCAACAACCGCTGCGTGAGATGTCATACCGCCACGAACTGTAAGGATACCCGGGGGGGCCTTCATAGCGGGGTTGGCCTGGGGGGAGGTCTCAAGTCTATCAAGAATGACCTTCTTTCCTGCGTCGTTCCAAGCGTCAGCATCCTCAGCGGAGAATACAACCTGACCGCAAGCAGCGCCGGGAGATGCGCCAAGACCGCGGCCCATAGGAGTAGCGGACTTAAGCACCTTAGCGTCGAACTGGGGGTGAAGGAGAGTGTCAAGGTTTCTGGGGTCGATCATGAGAACAGCCTCTTCCTTGGTCTTGTGACCCTCAGCAACGAGGTCAACAGCGATCTGGAGAGCAGCCTGAGCAGTTCTCTTACCGTTACGGGTCTGGAGCATGTAGAGCTTCTCGTTCTCAACAGTGAACTCCATATCCTGCATATCGTGATAGTGGTTCTCGAGAATCTCGCAAACCTTCTTGAATTCTCCGAAAGCAGCAGGGAACTTGTTAGCCATCTCAGCGATAGGCATAGGTGTACGAACACCTGCAACAACGTCCTCGCCCTGCGCGTTGGTAAGGAACTCACCCATGAGCTTCTTCTCACCGGTAGCGGGGTCACGTGTGAACGCAACACCAGTACCGCAGTTTTCACCCATGTTACCGAATGCCATTGCCTGAACGTTTACAGCGGTACCCCAGGAGTAGGGAATATCGTTGTCACGTCTATATACGTTTGCTCTGGGGTTATCCCAAGAACGGAATACTGCCTTAACAGCGCCGATGAGCTGTTCCTTGGGGTCAGAGGGGAAGTCAGAGCCGATCTTAGCCTTGTACTCAGCCTTGAACTGGTTAGCAAGCTCCTTGAGATCCTCAGCGGTAAGCTCAACGTCAAGCTTAACGCCCTTTTCTTCCTTCATCTTATCGATAAGCTCCTCGAAGTACTTCTTTCCAACTTCCATAACTACGTCGGAGTACATCTGGATAAATCTTCTGTAGCAGTCGTAAGCCCAACGAGCATTGCCGGACTTCTTAGCCATAACCTCTACAACCTCTTCGTTAAGACCGAGGTTAAGAATGGTATCCATCATACCGGGCATGGAAGCTCTTGCGCCGGAACGTACCGAAACGAGAAGAGGATTCTCGAGATCGCCGAACTTCTTACCGGTGATGCCTTCCATCTTAGTGATGTTTTCCATGATCTCTGCCATGATTTCATCGTTGATCTGTCTGCCGTCTTCATAGTACTGTGTGCAAGCCTCAGTTGTGATAGTAAAGCCCTGAGGAACGGGAAGACCGATGTGAGTCATTTCCGCAAGGTTTGCCCCCTTACCGCCGAGAAGGTTACGCATGTCCTTGTTACCCTCGGAGAAGAGATAGACGAACTTCTTGTTGTTCATTTTGTTTTCCTCCAAAATATAAGTATTTGTTTATTGAAAGCATAATTATCGTTGTATCGCATCGTGGAGATATCGGCTAAGATACACATCCGAAATCCCCTCAATAATTAATATCTAAAATATATTAGCGCGTACACCACAAGTTATTATATCACAAAAAAAACAAAAATGCTAGTCCTTTTTAGAAAAAAATCAAACTTTTAACAAACTTTTTGCGAAACTACCAAAAACATAAGATGAAAATAGACAAAATTGTGATAAAAGTAATTAATTTTGACTTTTTTTAAAAAAAGTCTTGCATAAATTAACCTCGTGATGTATAATCTAAAGTACGAAAATGATATATGGGGAAATAAATCAATGAAAAGATTCATAAAAAGTCTTAAGACAGCGGTGAGCGCGCTGATAATCCTGATATACGTGAGTCTGATAGGAGTCCTTATAGCGCAGGCATTGACACCGGGCGAGGAATCCGCGGCAATAAGCGATAGCTTTGGAGATAAAATAAACCAAGCGGTTACGGATATCAAGCAGCCAATGGCCGAGAAGATCGGCGTCACCGCCGTGGAAATAAGCTCTGTGCTTTTTGGGGCAGAGGAGCTTTCGGGTGATGAAATAACCCTCACCGTAGGAGGGCGGGGAAGCATTATTGCCCGCGCATTGCCCGACAACGCATCAAATAAATCGCTCGTATATACCGCGGATGACAATGGGGTGCTTTCGGTTTATCCCGACGGCAGAATGATCGGCAAGGCGGAAGGTGAAACCACCGTCACCGTCAGCTCCGCGGAGAATCCTGCTCTGACCGCTACGGTCAAGGTGAATGTCATCAGTATTCCCCTCGAGAGCATGGAAATGATTGCTCCCGAGGCAGAAATAAGAGTGGGAGACGTTATCAGAGCAGAGCTTGAATTTTACCCCGAAAAGTCAAGGGAGAGGGAAGTGATCTGGCAGTCGTCTGACGGCTCGGTAATCGAGGTAGACGAAAGAGGAATGATAAAAGCGCTCTCCGAGGGCGAGGCCACAGTTTATGCCACCTCGGCAAAAAACAGCGAGATAACTGCGTCGATGGGCATCATCGTTCTTCCTGCGTTGGACGTTCCGGTGGTATCGCCCACGTCTATAACGGTCACCTCCGGCGTATCCGAATACAAGGTTGGAACGATAGCGGAGCTTTCAGCCGAGCTTTATCCTGCCGATGCAGAGGGAAACGTCATCTGGCTCACCTCTGACGAGTCGGTTGCTACAGTAACTCGTGGCGGCATCTTGAAATGTCATTCTGCAGGTAATGTAACCGTCATCGCTATGTGCGGCGGCGTAGAGAGCAAAATCGATATCACCGTAAAAGAGTCGGTTTCCGAAAATATATATCTCTCCTTTGATGGAATATCCATCCTTGGCGAAGGCTATGTAATAAAGCAAGGAGAAGCAGGCAAAATAATCGCAACCCTTGATGAGGGCGTCAGCGTCCTTGATATTACCTTCGCATCATCAAACGAATTCGTCGCGAAAATCAGCCCCGACGGAGGGATAGAGGCTCGCCACGGCGGCAGAACGAAGATCACAGTCTCCACCTCATCGGGCGAGGACGTGACCTCGGTATCCTTCATCCTCACCGTGGAACGGCTTACCCTTGAGGACACCATAGATAACTTTTATACATGGGTAAGAAAGGCCATGGGACACTTCGGCGCATTCCTCGTTCTCGGAATATTCGGATCTCTCACCTACTACATAATCTTTAAGAAGAGCCTCCGGGGAAAGCTTCTGGCCTTCCTCACCTGCATTTTTGCGGGATTTGCCGTAGCGGGAATAACCGAGATACTTCAGCTTCCAATATTCACCCTGGGACGCGGCCCGTCATTCTCCGACGTTATGCTGGATTTCACAGGATATTGCACATCAACGGTGCCGATCTTCCTTTTCATCATCATTATTCATCTCGTCCTTCATATAGTGAAAAAGGTGAAAAAACCCGGGTGTAACGAATCGTAATGTCGGATGATTCGGCGATGGCATCAGGACAAAATAAAACGTTTTTTATCGGGATCGTCAACTGCGTTATAAGTCGATTTTGTGATTAAAAACGCAAATATGTAAATAATAGTATTCAAAAAATGCCATAAATTTCATAAAAAAGCAAAAAGAACAAAGCTACCCAAGATCAATTCGCAGGCAGCTTTGTTCTTTATATTGGTTCTATAATAAATGTTGGGGTGGGGCTCAACATTTTGAAAAAAATTTTAAAAAAGACGAGCATAATGATTAAAAATCTGTTAGAATAGAGTTACCACACACCAATCGAACGGAGGTTAATCATTATGCTCGCTTATA
>JAZTXP010000027.1:0-15386 GCA_045636465.1 Eubacteriales bacterium | reverse complement strand
TGAATATTCCTTCTACTGTAACTACAATAGATATTGGCGCTTTTTGGAATTGTATGAGTATTAAGGAAATGAACATACCCAAGTCCACACAGTATATTGGCGGCGCAGCTTTTGATTTTTGTATGGATTTAGAGGGGATATACGTTGACCCTGAGAACCCTTATTGGTGTTCTGTGGACGGCGTGCTATACAGTAAGGATATGAAAACCTTACACACCTATGTTACGGGTAAAAGAGATAAAGAATTTACTATTCCGGATGGAGTAACGACAATTGCCTATCGCGCTTTTTCGCTACCAATGCATCTTAAAACACTTGTTATTCCTAGCTCTGTGACTGAAATAGGCATCGAGGTATTCTACGATGATCTCATACAAGGACAAAGCATATCAACCTTGAAATCTATAAAGTACAGCGGAACTGTTGAAATGTGGGATAAAGTTGTTAAGTCTGTGAATTGGCGTTCCGAAACGTTAGACTGCGTAGTTTATTGCACAGATGGAGAAATATCCAAAGACGGAACAGTTACATATAACTAAAAATCGGGCGAGGGATTAGCCCATCGCCTTGCAAAAATCTAAACATATTAAGTAAAGATCAATTATAAAAAGCACGGATTATTCCGTGCTTTTTGTTGTTTTTTGTAAATTAATGTTGTCAAAAATGTGCTTTTATCGTTTGATTCGATCAGTTATAAAAAGTACTGATACTATTAAACTATTCTTATGAGAAATATGAATCCCGTTCTTCCTCATATTCATCGGGGGCAAGCTCCCAGACGGCGGAGGGGTAGTTTCTTTCCTTTTTGAAGAGGATGTTTTTTAAGTCGTTTTTGCCCTGGGTGCGGGTGAGGATTTCTTCTCTATGCTCCTTGAAGGCGGGGTTCTCGGTGGGGGCAACGTGGGTGAGCTTTATCTCGACAGGCTCACTTCCTACTGTTACCTCAAGCTCGATACCGCGATGCTCTGGGAGACTCTTTGGACTATATTCCGTAGGAGCTTCTGCCGCCTTGACGTCGCGGAAGAGGATATGCATTTTGCGGCTCTCGGGAAGGAGTCCTTTGGAATCTGTCGGGGGAGTTATAGTCAAGGTGAGGGTGTTATCCTGCTCTCTCAAGGTAAAGCGGGTTTTAGCAAACTTGCCGTCCTTATACGCCATTGTTTCGCCGTCGTCCTCGTAAAGCTCGTACTCTCCGTTGCCGCGCCAGATGTGAATCTCCAGAGGCTGATCAAGGGAGAGGTTATTTGTACCCGCGTTTCTATACATAGGAACGATTGCGCCCTCGGGAGCGAGGACGGGAATGGAATCAAGATCACGGTACATAGTTATCTGACGACCGCCTTTATAAATCCTGCCGTTAAAGATATCCGTCCATCTGCCCTCTGGAAGCCAAACCGTTTCGTAGGCAAGATTTGTTCGTTTATCCATAGGACGAGTAATGGGCGCTACTAAAAGCTGACCGCCGAAGATGTATTGGTTAGACTTATACTGATCGCCGCATTCAAATTCGTCGGAGCAATCATAGCGATAATACATAGGCATACAGATGGGCTCGCCCTCTGTGTGGGTACGGTAATTCGCGCTGTAGAGGTAAGGGATGAGCTTATGGCGCAGACGAAGGAATTCCTCGGAGATCTTGTTCACCGCAAAGCTACGCTTCCAGGGCTCTTTTCCCATAAAGTCGGAGTTTGAGGAATGTAGACGGTTGATTGGGCTGAAAACTCCAAGCTGAAGCCAGCGTAGATAAAGCTCGTCATCCTGAATGCCGTGCATGTGGCCGCCTATGTCGTGAGACCACCAAGTGTAGCCCGCATTAGCGGCAGAGCTTGTGAAATAGGGCTGGAACTTCAGGCTCTTCCAGGAGCAGATCGTATCGCCCGAGAAGCCTAAGGGGAATCTATGGCTGCCGAGACCCGAATATCGGGAGAGGGTCAAGGGGAGGCTGTTATTTTTGCCCGAATCGAGAGTGTGGTAATGATTCAGCGCCCAGAGGGGATCAAGACCGGGGATCTTTGTTTTTGTTCCCTGCTGCCAATCGATCCACCAAAAGTCGACGCCTTCTTTTTCAAGGGGGTGATGAAGCACATCAAAATAGGCGCGCATAAATTCGGGATCTGCAGGATCGAAGGGGATAGGCTCTTTAGTCTCGGGGTCTTTTCCCAGGCGGCGGCACATCTCCTCGTAGGGCTTCTCGAAGAAGCGGATTCCCTGGGAGGGATGCACGTTCAGGGTTACCTTGAAGCCCTTTTCGTGAAGCCAATCGAGCATTGCCTTATGGTCGGGGAAAAGCTCGGTATTCCAAGTGTAGCCTGTCCAGCCGTGTAGCAAGGTGTTGTACAAAACCTCCTGCGGGGTGGAGGGCTTCGCTGCCTTTGCCTCTTCTCCAAAGCGGGAAACTACATCTGTCCAATGCCAGTCCATATCTATGGTTGCAACGGTAATCGGCAGGTTTTTGTCAATAAATGTTTGCATTAAAGCGGTATATTCCTCTTGGGTATAGGCTTTATATCTTGACCACCAGTTGCCGAGAGCGTACTTAGGAATAAGGGGAACCTCGCCCGTCAGGCGGAAGAAATCGCGGAGATTACGAAGGTAATCTGTGCCGTAGGCAAACCAATAACGGTCGGTGCATTTTTCTCTCGGAGAGATGCTTCCGTCGGGATTTATGATAAGACTCTTCGAGTCATCCATAACCGAGCTGCCGTAGGCGGAGGTTATTCCCGGCTCCAGCTTCACAGCGCCGTTTGCCGTATCAAGAGTGCGGGCTGTACCGGGGAGAGGATGCTTGCCGAAGCTTTTTGTATAGCCTCCATCAAAGGCGGCGTACACTACCCTACCGTCTTTTTTTCTCACGCGGAAGAACACCTCGTTTGTGGTGACTACAACGTACCTTTCATTTTCGGTTATGCTATATGCTACCTCGCCAAGATCGCGGTTCACTACCGTCTGGGTGGGCATATCGGTGAATGCGCCAAGCTCGGTGCGAAGGAGCCTCGGAGTCAAAAGCGAGATTCGAAGATTGTTTTTTTCAAAAATTATCATATTTTTCTCCTTGTATCAGAGATTACAGATCAGCGGATTTCAGTCCCATTCACAGCCGGTGACCGTATCCATATTTATGCCGGTGGTATCGTGAGTCTTCTTGCAAAGAAGGATCAATGCCACCACAAAGCCGGGCGCCGCCATACAAAGTGAAACTATACCTGCAAAGCTGTTTCCAAGGGATGTAACAAGAGGAATACCTACAAGGTAGCAGAATATTACACCCATACCCATTACCACCGCCTGCGCGGAGATGGTGGATGAACGAAGATTTGTAGGCGAGGACTCTCCGATCATCATAATAATTACGTCGTTTGCGGAATAGTAGCTACCAATGCAAGAGCCGCAGAAGAGGCCAACGATCCAAGCGGGCCAACCAAGATTTGCGCCGGTAAAGAAGATGATGAGCGAGGCGGTACAAAGAGATGCCATAAAGATAGCGGCAGCCTTTCTGCCCTTACCATCGCAGATGAAGCCCATAAGCACCTGCGCCACCGCAGAGCCAATGGTGAAGAAGAACAGCGCGTCGGTAACAACACCAACAGAAGCTGCATTAAGCGCCTCGCTCATAGAAGCGAAGATGCCCTCACGGATAAAGTGGTCGGCATATCCGTAGGTCATAATTACCTGATATTCCATAGTAACAAGGAAGCCGATGTTCATAAACGCGGAGGAAATATAGAGCCAGCGAAGCTGATTGTGAGCGAAGGCAAACTTCAGAGCCTTGCCGAAGCCACCCTGAGCATTCTCGGCCTTCTTCTCTGCCTCTACATCCATGCGCTCCTCATCGGTCATGCGGAGATAACGAAGACGGGAGTCAATAAACGCGTCCGTCTCTCGCGCGGTGAGAAGGGCTACCGTACTGCAAACAAGACCAACGATAGCAGGAATAAGAAAAACTATTCTCCACTCGGATGCGCTGTGCATCAGGGTGCGGCGAAGAAGCGGCACAAGCATTACGCCCATATTGGCGAAAAATTTTATAGATGAATAGATTCTCGCCCTATGCTTTGATGGGGCGGTTTCCATTATGTAAACGACGTGCATATCGTGGGGTATGAAGAACTGAATCATACACGCACCGATGAAGTAGAGCCAAAGGCTGTCCGAAAGGAAAATAAAGAGCATCGAAAGACTCATACCGAAGGTGTTGATAACGAGGAAGGTCTTTCTTCCCCACTTGTCAGCCAAGGGCTTATAGAACATACAAACCACCTGGAAGGGGATTGCCATAACGCCGAGAATATCCAGCATACCTACGCTGCTCTCGCCGAAGCTGGCAAAAAGATCGTTAGCGATCTCGGTTTTCATAAGCGGACCGATCTGCGAGGCGATCTCATCGGTGGCATAAATAAGGCAAATAACGAAAACGAGCCATGCAAAATAGCCGCTCTTACGCGGTCTCGCCCGCTCGCGCTCCCAGCGCTCTATCTCTCTCTGTCTCCAAAGTTCTTTCTTGGTCATAACTCTCTCTCCTTTGTTTTTTTGTAAGTCAATTATAGCACAATAAAAAGCGTTTGTCAACGAGGGGAAATTTTTCTTTTAAAAAGAAAAAACGGCTATTATAGCCCGATGTTTTGATAAAGTTTTTGACAGACGAATTTTTGGCTAGTAAAATTTGAGATAGAATCATTGTTTTTCGAGGTGCCAGCCGTAGAGACCTACGGCAAACCTTGAAAGCGACGATTATAACCGATTTGCAGACAAATTTTTGGCAGATAAATTTTTGGCTAGGAAAATTTGAGATAGAATCGTTGTTTTTCGAGGTGCCAGCCGTAGAGACCTACGGCAAACCTTGAAAGCGACGATTATAACCAATTTGCAGACAAATTTTGGGTAGATAAATTTTTGGCTAGGAAAATTTGAGATAGAATCGTTGTTTTTCGAGGTGCCAGCCGTAGAGACCTACGGCAAACCTTGAAAGCGACGATTATAACCAAATTTTACAGACAAAAAAGAAGAGGGACCAGCAGGTGGTCCCTCTTCTTTTAGAGATGAAATTACTTAACTTCAACTTCTGCGCCTGCAGCCTTAAGCTGTTCAGCAACCTTTTCAGCGTCTTCCTTGGAAACGCCTTCCTTGATTGTCTTGGGAGCGCCTTCAACGAGGTCCTTAGCGTCCTTAAGACCAAGACCTGTGAGCTCACGAACAACCTTGATAACGTTGAGCTTGGATGCACCAGCAGCCTTAAGTACAACGTCGAACTCGGTCTTCTCCTCAACGGGAGCAGCAGCAGCGCCTGCAACAGGAGCAGCAGCAACGGGAGCAGCGGATACGCCGAACTCCTCTTCAAGTGCCTTTACAAGGTCAGCGAGTTCAAGAATGGTGAGACCTTTTACAATTTCAAGAATCTGAGTAGACTTTTCGTTCATTTTAAAAATCCTCCGAATTATTAATTACTTTTTTAAGTTAAATTGTTTGCAGATTAAATTAGATTAAGCCTCTGCGGGAGCTTCTTCTGTAGCGGACTCTTCGCCGCCGTTTGCTTTGTCAATAATAGCCTGAAGAGCATAAGCAAAGCCATAAAGTGAAGACTGAAGGCTGCCCATCATCTTTGCAATGAGAACTTCCTTAGAAGGAGTTGCTGCAAGAGCCTCAACGCCTGCCTGATCAAGAACTCCACCATCAACGAAACCAGCCTTGATCTCGAAGCTCTTAATCTTATCTGCATACTGCTTCATGATCTTAGCGGGAGCGATAGGATCCTCCTGGCTGAATGCGATAGCTGTCATACCATTGAGGTATTCCTTCATGTCGCCGTAGCCTGCAAGGTCACATGCTCTACCTGTGAGGGTGTTCTTCATAACGGTGTATTCTACACCAGCCTTACGAAGAGCTGCACGGAGCTCAGTGTCTTCTGATACTTTAATGCCTTCATACTTAACAAGTACGCCCGCCTGAGCAGACTTGAGCTTCTCTGCGAGAGTCTCAACCACTTGCTTCTTCTGTTCAAGAATCTTATTACTTGGCATTTTTCCACCTCCATAAAAAATCAATAAAAAAATCCTTTTCCGATAGCTAGACGCAGCTCTACCGAGAAAGGACAAAATCATCATATTATATAATATATAACTTTCAGTTTGTCACCTCGGCAGGGAAGCTTTCGCTTTTATCGGAACCTGCTGTCTTAGGATACCTGTGGTATTATAACAGATTTACGGCAGTTTGTCAAGGGGTTTTTAAAAAGTTTTAAAAAGTTTTTTCTGCGCCGCAAATACTTACCACAAGATGGCAAATGCTTGACAAAAAACGGCCTTTATGGTATAATTTTGATAATGATATTTATGGGAGGTGCCGTATGAAGGCTGACAAGAAAAAGGTTCTTGCTGAAAGATCGGTCAAGTACATCTTTATATTGGGCTTTTTCTCTTCCCTTTTCGTTATGCTTGCAGTGTTTTCTATTATACAATTCGCTGACGAGGGAGATTACCTCACGCTGATCCTGACAATTCTGTCAGTCGTATTAAGCGCTTCCTGGATATCCCTGATTCTTATTACACTTTTGCGCCCAAGGGTCATGATTGAACATGATAATTACGGCATATATCTTAACTATGCCACCAAGACTGTTTATCTAAGGTATAAGGATATTACACAAGCCCTGGCGGAGAATGAACGAGGACGAGGCATAGAATATAACTTTGGTCACCTTACCGTATGGGCAGGCGGCGAAAGATACAAAATCGGCGCAATCAAGGACGTAAAGTCCGTAGCGGAATTTATAAACAAGAAGATCGCTTGGAAATACAGCACTAAGAGGTCTTATAGGAAAAAATATTAACTTAATGAGCTTTGCTTTGCAGGGCTCATTTTACTTTACCGGGATATGAAAAAGCGGTGTTTTTTCAAGTTGATATCTTCCCTGTCCTATGATATAATATAGGTAAAAACAAGATAACAGCGGAGGCTATTATGGGATTTGATTTTGAAAATTTGATGGGAGAGGGCGACCTTTACACTCTCGGGCATCTGACGATGTTCACCGGGCTTACCGACAGGACTCTACGGAATTATATCAAGCTTGGACTCCTTAAAGGCGAGAAAATAAACGGGCTCTGGCACTTCACTGCAGAAGAGGTTGAAAGATTTATTTCGGATAAGGCGGTGCGCCCCAGCATTCTGGCGAAGAATAATGCTTTGGTTTATGACTTCCTTTTGGATAGAGGAAAGAAGGGGGAGGAGTGCGTTATAGTGTTAGATCTTGCGGGTAAGGACAGAAAAGAGGTGTCGGAGTTTTTCTGCTACAATATTACAAACGGCGGATATAAGAATATACGCTTCTCTATGGATGCGCCTAGGGGAAAATATCCTCGAGTAATTCTTAAGGGGGATACCGACCAGGTTATGAGACTGGTTAACGAATTCTATAAGAGATAACTTAAAAGCAACGAAAATATTCTGCTTTGAAAAAACAAAACAAGAATTAATGAATAAAATGCAAAGGACTTCCGTTTTAAGCGAAAGTCCTTGCTTTTTTGTGAAATGTGAAAATAAGAAAACTTATATTTGCATTTTATGCGGTTTTTGCTGATTTTTTCTCATTTATCACTCTTACGAGCTTTGCAGTTCCCCAAACCATAAGTGAGAATAGATTAAAGAGTACAATATAGCAAAGCACGAAGAGGGGATAGGATATTTCCTGCACAGCGCCAAGGAGGGGAAGCTGCGTCGGATAATAGGGAGAAATGTAAAACATACTGAGATTATCGCCGGGCTGACAGTTTGGAGTACCGAGATGTAGCTTGTACACAAGAATATTACCGATTATCGCTACCACGATAAAGCCGAGGAGCATAAGCGAGGGGGCTTTAAGCTCAGAGAGCTTTTTGCCGTATCCTCTCGATACGATGAGGTATACACCCATAATTACAAGTATGGAATGCCAGATCATAGAATGGAGAGACATTGCCACAAAGTACGTATAGAGAACGGCTGTGGGAACGAACATAACTGCAAGACCGCCTATGATACCGTAAAAGGCGAGAAATCTGTAAAGCACTTCTCTTACCTTCTCGGAGCGCACGAGAGCCGCCGCAATGGCGATATATATCGGCACGGAGCAGAACTGGAAGGGGAATATCTCAAATCTGTAATATCCGTAAAACTCAAACCAGAAAAGCTGCTTGAATATCTCGCAGATAGCGAGCATAATGGCAAATACGCTGATTACTATGCGGTCATATTTGGGATTGTGTTTTTTTGCAACTGTTAATGCCATAACTACGCTTGCTACTACCATTATTACAAGCCACAAGATATGGAACCAGCTGAACATACCCGGGCCAACGTCGCCGTTGTTTATATCACCCCAGGTCCAATCAATAAAAATTTGCATTTTAAAAACCTCGTTTTTTTATTTTTATCGACGAGATTATAGCACAATGAATTTTGTTTTTCAATAGTTTGTCGAACGATTTAATAATTTTTAATAATCTGGCAGGGATATAATTGACAAAGTGCTAAATAATGAAAAATAGTATACAATTGTTTGCATTTTTGCGCAAAAAAGACTGTTCTGTTTTTGGGCGCAGTACGGTCTTTGCATTTTTATCTTGACAGCTTTTCTTTTACGGAAACTATTCCGGCTATATAGTCTAGGCTTACGTCATAGAATTTTGCAAGCTCAATTGCGAGATAAAATGGGATCCCGATTTCCCTGCTCATAGCGAGGGTAGGTTGTTGTGTATAGCCCCGTTTTCTCCGCAAGCTCCTTTTGGATAAGGTCTGCATCCTCTCTGAGGACTCTTATTCTTTGATGCTTCACACCTTTTTCCCTTTCTACAAAAATATAATATAAAAACACAAATTTGTGCTATATTATATCAACTGCATCTATACGACGTTGAATATTTTAATACCATAAAGTTTTATTAGATAAAGATGTTTATTATTTTTAAGAAATATCTTGCATTTGTTACGTTTTTGTGTTATTATTAAATAAATTTTGTTTTCGGCGGTGGAATTGCTAGTGTATGTTGCAAACGAGTTGTATGGTGAATCAAGCTGCTTGAAATTATCCAATGACACTAAAGGAGGAAAGACAAATGAGCATTATTAGTGTTAAGAATTTATCCAAGACCTTCAAGAAGCCTATCCGCGAGGAAGGACTTATAGGTATGATCAAATCCTTCTTCTCGAGAAAGTACGAGGAGGTCAAGGCGGTTGACGATATTTCCTTCGACATTGACGAGGGCGAGATAGTTGGTTACATAGGCGCAAATGGCGCGGGTAAATCTACTACCATCAAGATGATGTGCGGTATTCTCCACCCCACGGGCGGAAGCGTCAGCGTTGACGGAATGGACTTTGACGGACACAGGCAAGAAATAAACCGCGAGATGGGCGTTGTTTTCGGACAAAAGACTCAGCTCTGGTGGGATATTCCCCTTATTGAGACCTTCAAAATACTGAAGAGCATTTACGAGGTTTCCGACGAGGAGTACGAGGAAAGATTCGGATATCTTTGCGATCTCTTAGATATGAAGCCCTTCCTTAATCAGACGGTGCGTTCTCTTTCTCTCGGTCAGAGAATGAGGGCTGACTTCGCGGCGGCGCTTATTCATTCGCCCAAGATCGTTTACCTCGACGAGCCTACCATCGGTCTCGACGTGCTTGTAAAAGACAAGATCAGAGGCGCAATCAAGGAATTGAATAAGAAATATAACATTACGGTTATTCTCACCACCCACGATATGAAGGATATTGAGGAGCTTTGCAGCCGTATTATCATTATCGATAAGGGAAAGATACTTTATGACGGCAAGCTGACCGACATCAAGTACCGCTTCGGCAACACAAAGACAATATATATACCATCCAATATCACCCTTGACGAGGGCGCGCTGAAGGAAAAGTTCGGCGAGGTCACAGTTGAGGCGGCAGACGACAGACAGGCTATCAAGTTCTCGCAGAACGACGTTGATCTTGACGATATGCTTCTCTACCTTATCAACAATTATCACATCAAGGACTTCAAGATCGAGGATATTTCCATTGAGGATATCACCAAGAAGCTTTACGAGGCAGGTGAGGACTGATGGAAAAAATCAAACGCGCGTGGAGGCTCTATCTCCCCTTTGCCAAGGCAGGAGTCAAGACCGAGCTTAGCTACAAGGCGCAGATCGTTATGTGGATAGTCATCTCGTTTATCGAGGTGTTCTTCATCCTCTTCCTCTATCAGGCGATCTACCGCAATTCCCCCGACGGAATGGGGGCGGTTATCAACGGCTTTACCTTTAACGATATGGTGCTTTATATGATAACCTCCTTCGTATTTTCATTCGTTATGGGCGCAGGCGACACCAGCTATAATATCTACACCGACATAAGAGAGGGTACTATCGCAAACACATTGACTAAGCCCGTATCTTACAGGCTCCGTCACCTCTCTACCTTCCTTGGTATGGTAGCCCTTGACGTGGTTATAGTTATGCTGCCGCTGATGACTATTACTTACGGAGCATTCTTCGCTCTCGGTATGATAAAAATGAAGGCGATCGACTTTATCGTAAACCTTGTTTTCTTCTTCATTTTCACAATTCTCGGTTGCTTTATGAACGATGCTATCAGCTACTTTGTAGGCATGCTGGTATTCTTCACAGATCATCTTTTCGGACTTAATATGGCGAGAACCGCGCTTCAGGGCTTTATGGCGGGAAAGATGGTTCCTCTTGCCTATATGGGCGTGGTTGGAGTTATCTTTTCTTACACTCCTTTTGCGTTTCTCGGCTCTGTTCCCGTTCTGACTTTGATGGGAAAAGTGGCAGTTATGGATATTATAGTTTACATTTTCGTGGCAATAGCCTGGATATTGGTGATCGAGCTTGTTAATCATCTCATCTTTTCTTATGCGATGAGAAAGCTCACGGTGCAAGGAGGTTAAGATATGAAATACGTAAAATTATACCTCACACTTGCCAAGGGCTCTCTTATGAGCAAGATGGTTTATAAGGCAAACGTTATCATCGGTATTCTCGCCTTTCTCTTCGGCCAGGTGACCTCTCTTATAACCCTTTACGTTTTGGTTACCGCCGTTCCTCACATTGACGGATACAGCATCTGGCAGGTGGGACTTCTATTCGGTATTACCAATATGGCGGTGGGCATCGACCATCTCCTTACAGACAGACTGTGGACTGTGGCTTATTGGGAGGTTAAGATGGGAAAGATGGACCATATGTTCCTTCGCCCCCTTCCCGTTCTCTTCCAGGTAATCGCCTCAGAGGTACAGCTTGAGGCATTCGGCGAGATCATTATAGCAACCGCGCTTATCGCCCTTTGCATAGGCAATGCGGGTGTTACTATCACCCTCGGCTCGGTGATGCTTTTGATTCTCGGCATTATCTCGGCGGCGATTATAATCTCATCCTTCAAGGTGCTTGTGGCTTCCCTTGCCTTCAAGTTCAAGAGGTCGGGACCTCTCCTTCAGTTCATCTATAACTTCACGGGCTACACAAAGTACCCTATGAAGATATACCCTAAGTTTATCCAAGGCCTCTTAACCTTTGTTATCCCCTTAGGACTTTGTCTTTTCTATCCCTTTGAAAATCTTATTGCCCCCGCGGGTAACGGATGGCTAATCGCCCTTGCAATCGTAGCCTTCACGTCGGTATTTGCCGCGATCTGCATCTTCGTATGGTCGAAGATGATCAAGCTCTACGAAAGCACGGGAACTTAACTTCCCTCAAAAAAAGAAAACGCCTTATGCGTAAAATGCACATAAATAAGGCATTTTTTTGAAAACTAATATTTACAAAAAGAACACTTGTGAAGCATTTTTAGCGACACAAGTGTTTTTTGATATTTATATAGCTATTAAAATCAAACAAAAACTAATTGTCAAAGTTTTTATCCAAATACGGGGAAACTTCAATAAGCTCCGCGAACAGTCCGTTTTTGCGCGCGATCTCAGACATCTTTTCCTATTCAATATCTGCGCCTATATACATATAGTAATCATATCCGAAGTGAATAAAGAAGTCTTTCGCTTCGAGCTTGCCCCAGAAGTCCTCACGCAAGACTCCTCTTGCAATCATCAATACTTCTTCACAGGAATTAACGGCAGAATTATTTAACGCTGAAAAAATGCGCTCGCCTTGCCTTACCTCTACCGCTTTGATATCCAATTCCTTCAAAACATCCTCTATAACATCAAGGTAGGATTTTTCAACCTTTAAGTATTCTTCGAAGGTAAATACTTTTCCGTTGTAAGACCTTCCTACGTCATACATAGAAGTCCATTCGTCCTTGGTGTAAGCTCCGTTTACTCTATTTGCAGGATCATACTTTGTAACTCTGTATTGATTTAATTTGCTGTTCATATAATATCCTCAACTATTTATTGACTTTTAGTGTTATTCAAAGTGAGAGACCTTATATTTTTGATCCATAGCGCGTTTGTTGAAGGTAACGTAGGAGTGCTTTCTGCACTTTAGGATCAGCTTTCTGCCGCCTTCTCGGTGGGCAAAGACGGGCTCAAATCGCGCGGTGGATTCCGAGAGCTTATCTGCCAATATATCCACGTATTCTCTATTCTTACCAATGACCGTCGGGCAGGCAAAGGAGAGCGAATAATCGTAGGTATTGAAGATAGTTTTACCGATAAGAATGTATCTTGGATTTTCTATTGGAGATAACATTTCGGTCATAGCGGTGTTGAAGATATTCTGATCGTGCACCGATGCGCCGCGAAGGTAGAGGGAGATGAAGATTTTCGTTCTGTCCGTGTTAGTTCTCACCTTTGCGCCTGGGGAAATCAGACCGCATTCAGAGAGGGTCCTATACACCGCAACTCCAAGGGTGTTTATATGCCTCATAGGGGTTATATTCAATATCATTCGCTTGAATACGTATATAAGAACGAACGTTATAGGAATCATCAATATGAGGACAGGCAAAACCATTGACGGGTTCACCCCCACAAGTGACGATATCATCGAGTTCAAAACTGCTCCCTCCACCACTGCAAGGAGCGAAATGAGAGCAAAGTTGATAAACACAAACTGCGGAACTCTCTTTTCTTTTTCTACTCGGTTTTCTATTTCTACGGCAAATTTCTTGCCGGAAAGCTGATTTTGCCAACTAGATTTTACATTTTCCCGATTTTTCGCCATTTCCAGCATATCCGAATTGATTTTTTCTATTCCGCTTTTGTTGTACGGAGGCTTTATCAGAGTGATGCGGTCGATGCCGCTTTCGATCTCTCCGTTATCGTATCTCGGTCCCATAAAGGACTCAAATCTGCGGCGAAGCACCTCAAAATCATAAGAGGAGAGCGTATCATTATCCTGATATAAAAGCCCCTCTGCCGCCTCAGTTATTTTTTCCTTTACGAGGTATTCGGGCTCTACGGTCACAAGATGCCATATATTCGAGCATTTTTCGGGATCGTTTTTATCAATACGTATAGCTCTACCGCGCATTTGATTTGACAGAACAAAGCTACCTACGAAGCTGGCAAGGATCAAGGAGTTAATACAAGGAGAATCCCATCCCTCGCCAAGCAGAGATTTCGTTCCAACGAGGATATTTATCTCGCCTCGCTCAAAAAGACCGCCTACAAAATCTACGGCAAGGTGATTTGAGCCTGAAAACTCTACTGTTAAATAGTCCGCGCCTTCAATTTCGGTAGCTTTATGCTTGATACCGTCGAGATTTATAGACTTTGGCAGAATAATCAGGCTGCCGGAAAGAACACCGATTTTGGCTTCGGGGCACTCACGCCTTATAGTTTCAAAGATGCTGACCAAATTCACCGAGGTGAACTCCTCGCCATCTTTGATCTTCATGAGATTTTCTTTCTTTATGTAGTCGGTAAGCACAAGCATACGAAGGCGCTCACCCATAGAGTCGATCTCGCTTTTCACGATATGCCTAATGCTCTCCAGCTTGCCAACCGAGGAGATAAGGGTGCGACGGAGTCTTTCACTCAAAACGAGGGAAACCTTCTTCCTTTCATAGACCGAGTTGTCCTTCAGAATAGAGATTATATCCTCTTTTTCGCTACCTGAAAGAAGGCTACTATCAATTAAATATTGAATAGCGCGCTCGGCATATTTCATATCAAATCGCGGAAGTCCTCGACCGACGGTGAGACGTCGAATAACTTTTCTGTTTATACTGTATCCAAATCTGTGAAGCAGGGTTATAAGAGCGATATTCTCCTTTACCGCAGAGAAAAGCTCCTCGTAATCATCGGTATTATTCAAGATCTCTGATACTCTCTCGAAGATGGGAAGGGTAGATAAATCGGAGAGCGCTTTTTCGGCAGAAGCGCGATACTCTATGAAGTTGGATATCTCACTTAATGTGGGATAGTTAAAATACACGTAGTCCTGATGAGGGCAGAGGGTATTATGAGAAACAAGCTCGGGAACGAAGATTTCCTCGTCGATCTCGCCACAAATATCGGTGTATCTCTTCCATTCATTGCCGTCCGAATCGTAAGGAGGCGTAGCGGTAAGAGATATGACTTTTATATCTTTATCTAACGAAGAAACGAATTTTTCAAGAGCCTTTTGCCACTCGTTTTTTAAGTGGTGAGCCTCGTCGAGGCAGACGGTTTTGATTCCACTCTCGCGCATAAGCGTAAACAGCTCTATATCGGAATAGTCTTCATCTTCATCATTGCTGACGGACGCCTTATCTATAGCGGAATAGAGGGCTTGATAGGTTATGGAAATAATAGGCTTCACATTGTGAAGATCGTAGGAGAAAAGATCTGAGAATTCCTCTTCATCCTCGAGGAAAAGAGCCTTGAAGCGCTCGCCCCATTGCTGTCTGATTGCGGTTGTGGGAGAGAAGATTATGCACCCCTCGCCTATACGCCTGATAAGCTCTAAGCCTAAAACGGTTTTACCGCTGCCGGGCGCGGCTACTATATTGATTTTTCCGTCCTTCAGGTACTCTGTGCAATTATCGAGAACACGCTTCTGATAATCGCGAAACTCGCCCTTGAAGCTTACATTTTCAAATACGCTCACGGAATTCTCTCCTTCCTTTTTTCCTAATTATAGCATAAAACCGGGCTATGCGCAAGTGATTTTGGTAGTTTTATCAAAAAAAGGCGTCATGATGAAGACTTATTTGTAAATTTTGAACTTTTTTACTTTACAAAAGGGAAAGTTGGTGCTATAATGGTAATTAATCATAAATCTTTTAATAAAAAACAAGTATATAGGAGAAAAACAATGAAAAGAAAACTCTTGAGCATTTTGCTCGCGATCTTAATGGTTGCATCTGTTTTCGCGCTTTCGGCGTGTGACTGGATAACTCCTGTTGATCCGCCAACAGATGAAAACGAAGAATCATACAGAGCAATCTATCAGCTTTACGTTGAATACGCG
>JAZTXP010000026.1:0-4390 GCA_045636465.1 Eubacteriales bacterium | reverse complement strand
CCCTTTTCCGGAGGAACGTCATCGGTGCCCTTAACGTATCTGCCCGAGAACTCATCATACATAGGGCGCAGAGTATTTACCGCCAATTTTGCCTGCTGATAAAGAGCAAGCGCATCCGCGATTTCGCGTCTAGGGTCATTTTCGGTTCCTTCCTCGTGGGGCAGGAGCATTTTACTCTTGATCAGCATAAGCTCGCTCGCCATAACGATGAATTCGCTGGCAATCTCCAGATCCATGCTTTGCGCCTCTTCGATATACTGCATATACTGATCGCATATCATAGCAATGGGAATATCGGTAATATTAACTTTGTTTTTGCTTATCAAGGTCAAGAGAAGGTCGAGAGGGCCTTCAAACATATCAAGCCTATAAGTAAGCTCTATCATAATGAAAATCCTTTCAAAGTGTAGAGATGGAATTTATCGAAGTATGGGGAAAAGCTTCCAGAAAGCGAACATAACGTTGGAAACAGCGGAAATCGCCGTGCTCAGCATATCGGAAAGCGAGAAGATTCCGACAAGAGAGTAAAGGAAAGGTGAGCCCGATATAAATGGTAACATACGAAGGAAGCCTGCAACGTAATCTCCTAGAAGAAGCCATGCAAGAACACCCATGTATATTTTTCTCTCATATTTCATAATACCAAAGTAGACCTTAGCAGGTAAGATCACATGAAGAATTCTTGAACCGTCAAATGGCGGGAAGGGAAGCAAATTGAAAAGTCCCAAGCCAAGGTTGATAGAATGGAAGAGAAAAACAAACAGAAGCATGTTTTCCCAAAAACGAAGGGAAAAGCTGTCGGGAACAAACAATACATCTCGGAGCGAAACGATCATTATCTGATATATCAGCGCAGATAAGAATGCCAGAGTAATGTTAACGCCGGGGCCCGCCAGTGCGGTAATAGCAAAGCCTTTTTTGGGATCCTTGAAGTTTCTTGCGTTGATTGGAACAGGCTTTGCCCATCCAACGTGGAAAATGAGCATACAAAGAGCTCCGATAGGATCAATGTGGCTCAATGGATTGAGAGTAAGTCTGCCCAGGTTTTTTGCAGTATTATCGCCCATCTTGTAAGCGGCGTATGCGTGACAGTATTCATGCACAGCAAGCGCAATAAGCACTGCGAGCAAGGAAAGTACATAGTAACCTAAATTCATAATTTCAAGTCCTTTACAAAATAGTTTGGGCGCTTTTACGGAAAAAATACGTAAAAAGCAATGAAAAGTTTACGAAATTGCGTCGGATATAATTCTCCAAAGGTCATCCTTGCCGTCACGTGTAACAGAAGAAAAAGGCAGTATGTTGATTCCTGTGCCTAAAAAATACTCGTTTTGAATATTATCGATAGCATTTTTAAGCTGTGTTTTTGAAAGCTTATCTGTCTTTGTAGCCACCACCACGAAATTAACACCGTTATCAATAAGGAAATTGATCATCATTATATCGTCGTCGGTGGGGCCGGTTCTGATATCGATCAGCTGAATAACAAGTTTAAGAGCGTCAATGGAAGGATTCTTTACAAAGAAATCCTCAGTGAGACTGCTCCAGGACCTCTTGGACTCCATAGAGCGCTTGGCGTATCCGTATCCGGGCAGGTCAACCAGATACAGCTTTTTGTCAATATCGTAATAGTTTATTGTTATAGTCTTTCCGGGAGAGGAGGAAACTCTTGCAAGGGATTTTCTGCCCAAAAGAGTATTGATGAGCGAAGACTTTCCAACGTTAGATCTGCCGGAAAGAGCAACCTCTGGGCGGGGATCTCTTGGAAACTGCTTAGAATTTCCTACGGTTAATGCGATATTTACGTTGTTTGTGTTGAACTTAATCATTTTTAATCTCCTGAACTCAATTAGACCTTAGCCAATGCCGCGCTGAGCACATCGCTTGCGTTTTTACAGGGTACAAAGGCCAGATTTTCTCTTGCTTCGGTATCGATCTCGTCAAGATCTCTCATATTTTCCTCGGGGATAAGAACCGTTTTGATTCCCGAGCGATAAGCAGCGAGGGTCTTTTCCTTAAGTCCGCCGATAGGCAAAACTCTGCCGCGCAGAGTAATTTCTCCGGTCATAGCCACCTCGCGCTTCACGGGAATGTTAGCCAGTGCACTTACAATAGCGGTAACCATAGTCACACCTGCGGAAGGGCCATCCTTGGGAATAGCGCCCTCGGGGAAGTGAATATGAATATCGCGGTTTTTATAGAAATCTGGGTCGATATTGTACTTATCGGTAAGAGTTCTGACGTACGAGTGCGCGATCTTAGCTGATTCCTTCATAACCTCACCCAGTGAACCGGTCAGCTCGATCTTTCCCGAGCCCTGCATAACCGCGACCTCAACCTTAAGAAGATCGCCGCCGCTTTGAGTATAAGCAAGTCCGTTGACCACGCCTACGGGGTTGGTTTCTTCCAATCTTTCGGGAATGATTTTAACCTTACCAAGGAATTCTGCCAGGTTTTTATCTGTGATTTTTACATTTTCGCACTTTCCTTCAGCGATCTTTTTGGCACTCTTTCTTATGAGCGATGCAATCTCTCGCTCAAGCGTACGAACGCCCGCCTCGCGGGTATATCCCTTAATAAGCGCCAAAATTCCCTTATCGGTTATCTTGAAAAGCTGCTTTGTCATACCGTTTCTCTCCAGCTGCTTAGGCACCAGATGATGCTTTGCAATATTCAGCTTTTCGGTATCGGTATATGTAGATAATTCGATGATCTCCATTCTGTCCAGCAGCGGAGCAGGGATGCCGTCATAGCTATTAGCCGTTGCAATAAACAGCGTATCCGAAAGATCGATTGGGATCTCCATAAAGTTATCGCGGAATGCTTTGTTCTGTTCGGGATCGAGAACCTCGAGAAGAGCCGAGGTAGGATCGCCTCTGAAATTAGAGGACATTTTATCTATTTCGTCAAGAACGATAACGGGGTTTTCTGCCTTAGCATTAATAAGCGCGGTAACGATTCTTCCGGGCATCGCGCCAACGTAAGTTTTTCTGTGTCCGCGAATTTCCGCCTCATCGTGCATACCGCCTAGCGAAACTCTTGCGTATTTTCTGCCGAGAGCGCGAGCAATAGAAGCCGCAACCGAGGTTTTACCAACGCCGGGAGGGCCAACCAGGCAAATTATCTGGTTTTTGATATCGGGAGAGAACTGCTTTACTGCAACAAACTCCAAAATTCTTTCCTTAACTTTAATTAAGCCGTCGTGATCCTTATTCAGGATCTTTCTTGCCTTTTCAACCGAGATCTCGTCATTGCTCTTTTGACCGAAGGGGAAGTCAAGGCAGGTATCAAGGTAACTTCTGATCACCGTACCCTCAGCCGCGCCAAAAGGCGTCTTTGAAAGCTTCGTAAGCTCTTTATAGAGCTTTTCCTTGATTTCATCGGGCATATTCGATCTGGTGATTCTATCATCGTAGTCACGAAGCTCATCGTCCTCATCGTCGCCAAGCTCGGATTGAATCGCCTTTATCTGCTCTCGGAGGAAGTAATCCTTTTGATTTCTGTCGATCTTCTCCCGAACCTGCATCTGTATATCATGCTCGCATTCAAGAAGCATAGCTTCTTCCTCGAGAGCGATAAGGAGCTTTTCCAGCCTGGTCTTCAGCATCAATGATTCCAGAACGGTCTGCTTGTTCTTATAATCTATAATCGCGCTGGAAGCAACAAAGTCGGCGAAATATCCGTAATCAGTAATAGCCTCTGCATTCAGCCTCAGCTCCTCGGTGAAGCTGGGATGTATATCCTTGATATCCGCCAGCCTGCGCTTAATTTCAAGCGCAATAGCCGAAACCTGCTTAGGAACGTTAACATGCTTTGATTCGGCTCTCATATTTCCAATACCGGAAATAAATCCTGAATCAATTATAAATTCCTTGACTCTGACTCTGCGAAGGCCTTCAAAAACAACGTTAAGATTGCCCCTGGGGTTCTTAACAACGTGCTTTATCTCAGCAACTACGCCGATCTTATAAAGATCATCCCTCTTTGGCTCCTCGCAGGCAACGTCCTTTTGCGTTAAAAGAATAACTTTTGCATCGTGAATTGTCGCGCCCGCCGAAAAAGCCTTGAGCGAAGCAGGTCTGACGATTTCTATATTTAATTGTATACCCGGAAAGGCAACCATACCCCTAAGGGGAACTATAGGCAGCGTAACCGTTCCGTCAATCTCTTTGATCTCTGACATTTGTGAAAATACCTCATATAACCTTGTCTCGGCGGGTAAAAAAACCACGAGAACATAATAAATCATTATATTATAACATAAATCCAGACCAAAATCCATAGTTTTTACAAAAAAACTTAAAAAAATCTTCAAAAAAATTGCAAACAAAAACGCAAAAACCGAAAGAAAAAACAAAAAACGATAAATTTATGATAAAAATCGCAAATT
>JAZTXP010000025.1:0-18865 GCA_045636465.1 Eubacteriales bacterium | reverse complement strand
GAGAGAGGCTTGGCTCTACCCTGCAGATAAGCAATACCGGTATATGCCCGGGATCGGGCCTAGGTCGCGCAAAGCGGGAAATAAGCGCTAATACTCTTGGGGCTACTGTGATATCCATAGGTGTTCCCACAGTGATAAGCTCCGAGGCTCTTTCGGGGGAAAGTGAACGTCCGCCAAAGCGCGGCGAGGATATGCTGGTTTCTCCAAAAGAGGTAGGCGAAATAGTTAAAAACGCCGCCGAAATAATCGGCGGGGCTATAAATTTAGCTTTCGGAATTTTTAGTTAATTCGGTTCTATAATAAATGTTGAGTTGCGGCTTGTTTTTGAAAAAACGCTATTTTGACAATTTTAGTTGTCATTTTAGCGGATTTTCGCAAAATGATTAATAAACGAAGTCGAATTCGAAATCGTAAATATTTATTGTATCGCCTTCCTCAACTCCTGCTTCCTCAAGCTTCTTGATTACGCCGTTTTTAATAAGCACGCGCTGGAAATGAGCAAGCTGATCGTAATCATCAAAGTTGATACGGGACATAAAATTATAGAGCCATTCGCCCTCAACGTAGTATCTGGTTCCGTCGAAGCGAACTGTGGTCTCGCGGGAGTCGGAAGCATTCTCAAGCTCCTCGTCCTCGGGAGAATACTCTGCCTCATAAACGGTGACGGGAGGAAGATCTGCGAGAGCGGAAATAGTGGTCTTTACAAGCTCGTCAAGACCTTCGCCTGTGACTGCGCTGACGAGAATCACCTCGTAACCAAGCTCCTCGCAATGGGCGAAGAAGTTCTTCACGGAATCCGATTCCATATCGGCGAGATCTGCCTTGTTGGCAACCACGATCTGAGGACGCTCGGAGAGGCTCTCGGAATATTTCAGCAGCTCCTCGTTTATCTTATCCAAGTCGTCGGAGGGGTCTCTGCCGTCAACACCTGCAAGGTCAACCACGTGAAGAAGGAGACGGCAACGGTCTACGTGACGAAGAAAGGCGTGACCAAGTCCAAGGCCCTCGCTTGCGCCCTCTATAAGACCGGGGATATCAGCGGCAAGGAAGCCCTTACCGTCACCGATCTTAACTACTCCAAGATTGGGGGAGAGGGTTGTGAAATGATAGTTTGCGATCTTGGGCTTTGCCGAGGAAATCTTGGAGAGGATGGAGGATTTTCCTACGTTGGGGAAGCCGATGAGGCCTACCTCTGCGAGCATTTTCAGCTCCAGGAGAACCTCTTTTTCCTCGCCCTTTGTGCCGCTCTTGGCGAACTTGGGTATCTGCCTTGTGGGAGTTGCGAAATGACGGTTACCCCAGCCACCTCTGCCGCCCTTGCAGATGACAAAGTCATCTCCGTTTGCCATATCGTGGATTATCTTACCTGTTTTAGGGTCTTTAATAAGAGTTCCGGGGGGAACGGGAATTACGATGTCTGCACCGCTTTTGCCGTGGAACTTGTTGCCCTTTCCGTTCTCGCCCGACTCGGCTACGAATTTTCTCTTGTATCTGAAGGCAAGAAGGGTGTTGGAGCCCTCGTCGATGCGGAAGATAACGCTTCCGCCACGGCCGCCGTCGCCACCGTCGGGACCGCCCGCATTAACGAACTTCTCTCGGTGGAAGGCTACTGCTCCGTCGCCGCCGTTTCCTGCCTTTACATATATTTTAATATTATCTATGAACATTATTTTCTCCTCTCGGGATTAAATCTTGGTTGAGTCGTCACCCTTTTGCCTGATGATCATTCTGATAGGAGTTCCCTCAAAGCCGAAGGTATCACGAATGCAGTTCTCAATATATCTTCTGTAGGAGAAGTGGAAAAGCTCCTCATTGTTACAGAAAATAACGAAGGTGGGAGGCGCTACCGAGGTCTGGGTCATATAGTAGATCTTTAAGCGCTTGCCCTTGTCCGAGGGGGGCTGAACTCTGTTCTGGGCATCGTTGAGAAGATCGTTGAGCATACCAGTGGTAATACGGCGGTTAGCCTGGGCGTAGGCCTCGTTGATCATCTCATAAATGTTTGCGCATCTCTGCCCCGTAAGGGCGGAAACGTAGATGATGGGCGCGTAGGGCATATAAGCAAGATCGGTTCTGATCTCCTTATTGAACTGATTTACGGTATTGTTTTCCTTCTCTATGCTGTCCCATTTGTTGATTACTATGATGCAGGCCTTTCCTGCCTCGTGAGCAAGTCCTGCAATCTTCTCGTCCTGCTCGGTAACGCCGTCGTTTGCATCGATCATAAGCAAACATACGTCGGCGCGCTCGATAGCCATATTGGCGCGGATAACGCTGAACTTCTCGATTCTGTCCTCAACCTTTGAGTGACGGCGGATACCCGCGGTGTCGATAAAGTTGTATATACCGTGGGAGTTCTCTACCCTTGTATCAACGGCATCTCTGGTTGTACCTGCAATGTCGGAGACGATAACACGCTCCTCACCGCACATACGGTTGATGATGGAGGACTTGCCCGCGTTGGGCTTACCGATAACGGCTACGTTGATAACGCCCTCGTCCTTGTTATCATCATCTCCAAAGTCACATTCTTCAAGAATGGCATCAAGAAGATCTCCCGAGCCTGTTCCGTGGAGAGAGGATATGGCGATGGGCTCACGCTCAAAGCCAAGCTCGTAAAACTCGTAAAATTCGTAGGGCAGTTCACCTATGCGGTCAACCTTGTTAACGCAGAGGATAATGGGCTTGCCCGATTTTTTTAACATAATGGCGATGTCCTTATCGTCGGCAAGAAGGCCTGCACGGATGTCGCACATAAAGACGATGCAATCTGCGGTGGCTATAGCGACCTCCGCCTGATTTCTCATCTGCTTTAGGATGGTATCCTCGCTCTTTGGCTCGATACCGCCGGTATCGATAAGCAGAAATTTCTTTTCACACCATTCCGCCTCTGCATAGATACGGTCACGGGTTACGCCGGGGGTATCCTCAACGATGGAACGGCGCTCGCCGATAAGCTTATTGAAAAGGGTGCTTTTACCAACGTTTGGTCTGCCCACTATGGCAACTATAGGTTTTGACATTTTTCCTTCCTTTCTAAGTTAAAGATAATCGGGGCATCCGCAAATGAGCGAAAGAAATTCGTAGCCGTCCTCGGGAGCGGGGGTAATCTTCACACCTAATTTTTCCCGAAGCTCCGAGAGCGTCATGCCACAAAGAAAGTCACACTCACCCTGCCTGAGGGCAGAGGAAGGAACTAAAAGCTCCTCGCCCAGCGACTTGTCCTTTAACTGTTCGTATATATCTTTTCCTGTGAGAAGTCCTGCAACGGTTATAGACTCCCCGTAGAAATTATTAACTATTTTGTAAACTTTGATTTTCATTTTTGGGCAATTTTGCATAATTTTCTCTGCCATAGCGAAAATCATTTCATAAGATGCCGCGCCTGTCGCAACAGAAACCACACGCGGTGTCTGTCTATTTTCCAGCTCCTCGTTTATCTCCTTTATATCCTCGAATCTGAAGCCGAACTCGTCCATAAAGGACCTGAGCATTCCTACTCCGTTTTCGATCTGAGGGTATTCTTCGTAATACTCCGCATCAGGAATGGGGCGCCCGGATTTAAGGTAAAACTCGTCAGCGGCAAAGACTATGCGGCTGCCGTATTTTTTGAGATTTTCCTCTCCAAAGCGATTTATGAGATCGATGACCTCGCCCGACTCCTCGGGTGTAAAATCGGTTAAGGGATAAAGCTTTTCTCTGAATTTCGTAAGCCCTGCAGGAACTACCGCAACGCTGGTCATCTCGGGATAATACTCCGAGAGGTCGCGAAGGCTGCGCTCCAGCTCCGCGCCGTCATTCAGCCCCTTACAGAGGACTATCTGACCGCACATTTTAAGGCCTGCGTTCCTAAAATCGTCAAGGTATCGAAGAACCTCTCCCGAGCGCTTGTTTTTCATCATTTTTACGCGAAGCTCGGGGTTGGTGGTATGCACAGAGATATTGATGGGAGAAAAGCGCATTTTTACTATTCTCTCAACGTCCTTATCTGTCATATTGGTGAGGGTTATATAGTTTCCGTGAATGAAGGAAAGACGGGAATCGTCATCCTTGAAGTAAAGAGACTCACGGAGCCCCTCGGGGTTCTGATCTATGAAGCAGAACACGCATCCGTTTTTACAGGAGTGCTTTTTGTCCATAAGAGGGGTCTCAAAGTCTAGGCCTATGTCATCGTATTCGCCTTTTTTCATCGTTACCCGATATTCCTCGCCATTGCGAAGAAGGCGAAGGGTGACTTCCCTCTCCGCCAAGTAAAAGCGATAGTCAAGGACGTCGTTTATTTCGTTATCATTTATGTGGGTGAGAATATCGCCCGATAAGATAGCGTGCTTATTCGCGCGCGATCGCTCGTATACGTGTGTGATTTTTACCATAACTCGTCCTTTTATTCTCCGCTGTTTATATAGCGTTTCTTTTCGGGTGCTATTTCTAAAATTCCGTTCTCAGCAAGATATCTTATAGCATCGGGAGAGCCTGCCTTGCCCGCAAGGAGCATAAGGCGGTTAGCTCTAGTTCGATTAAACTCCACGCCGAGACCGTCAACGTAGCATTTTGCGTAAAGGAATTTTCCCTTTGCCACAAGCTCCTCAACGTTTGTGGGATCGTGGCGCGAGGAGGTTCGGAACCATTGAAATGCCAGATGCTGATCCTGCTTTACTGCCTGATAACGGCGTTCCTCGTCCGCCTCGTCAAATTCGGGGATAGGACCTTCAAGAAGAGGCATGTCCACCGCGTACTCCGGAGTATGGGTAGGAATCATTTTTATGCCCACAACGTCGGGCTCAAATATACAGCCTGCAGTATAAGCCATTCCAAGATAAAGCTGGGCCTCAACGCATCCGCGCTCTGCCGCCGCCTTCATATAATCAAAGGCCTTTTTATAGTCTTTGACTATACCGTCGCCCTGCATATAGATCATAGCGAGATTATAGCAAGACTCGCCGCCCTTCATATCCCGGGCAAAGGAGAAAAAGCTTTTTGCCTCTCTGACATCCTTTTCAACGCCAATGCCGCGCCAAAGACAGTATGCATAATTGAAGGATGCGAGAATATCTCCCTCTCGCGCTCCTTCGCGGAACATTTCTGCCGCCTCGCTGAAGCTGCCCTCCAAAAATTTCACTACGGCAACACCGTATTCCTCTGACATATTCTCGCCTCCCTTCTCTGTGGTTTCGTTTTTATTCTATGGTGAATTTAGTTCCTTCTCTGGTATCAAGAAGGGTTATTCCCTTGGAAAGAAGCTCGTCTCTTATTGCGTCTGCAAGAGCGAAGTCGCGAGCCTTTTTGGCGTTCTTTCTTTCTTCGATCTTCGCAGTGATATAAGCGAGAAGCTCGGGATCAACGCCTGCGTTCTCCTTTGCCTTCTCCGCTTCCTCTTTTACCTTTATCTTTTCTGCCTCTTCGATAATTCCGAGAGAAAGAACTCCCTCGAAGTCCTTGATAAGAGCCAGCTTTGTCGCGTCGTTTGTATTGAGCTTCAGCACGTCGTAAAGGGCGGTTACCGCAAGAGACGTGTTAAGATCGTTATCAAGAGCATCGGTAAACTTCTTTTTGCCTATGGCAAACGCTTCGGAATCGATCTCGCCTGCATCCGCCTTAAGAGATGCGACTCTCGCTACAAGCTTATCGTAGGCTACTCTTGCATTATCAAGGTTCTCCCAGGTGAATACAAGGTTCTTTCTGTAATGAGACTGCATACAGAAGAATCTGTATACAAGGGGATTATATCCTTTTTCTTCAAGGAGAGAAACGGTAAGGAACTCGCCCTTGGATTTGGACATTTTGCCCGAGCCGGTATTAAGATGATGAACGTGCATCCAATAGTGGCACCAGGGATGGCCGTAGGTAGCCTCGGACTGAGCGATCTCGTTTGTATGATGGGGGAAGGCGTTGTCGATTCCACCGCAATGAATGTCAACGTACTCGCCAAGATGCTTACCCGCTATGCAAGAGCATTCGATATGCCAGCCGGGATAGCCTATTCCCCAAGGAGAATCCCATTTAAGCTCCTGATCGTCAAACTTGGACTTGGTGAACCAAAGGACGAAGTCCGCCTTGTTTCTCTTATTAGTGTCTTCTTCAACGCTGTCGCGAACACCTACCTCAAGATCCTCCTCCTTGAAATCGTTGAAAACGTAATACTTCTCCAGCTTGGAGGTGTCAAAGTAGATGTTGCCGCCTGCCTCGTAGGCATAGCCCTTTTTGATAAGAGTCTCGATCATCTCGATAAACTCGGGAATGCAGTTTGTAGCGGGCTCTACTACGTCGGGAGTCTTGATGTTGAGTTTTGCACAGTCGGCAAAAAATGCGTCGGTATAGAATTTAGCGATTTCAAGAACGGTTTTATGCTCTCTCTTTGCGCCCTTGAGCATTTTATCCTCTCCGGTATCTCCGTCACTGCTAAGGTGGCCAACGTCGGTGATGTTCATTACTCTCTTTACGTCATAGCCCACGTAGCGGAGGTATTTTTCAAGAACGTCCTCCATAGTGTAGCTGCGGAGGTTTCCTATATGAGCATAGTGGTACACGGTAGGCCCGCAGGTGTATATGGATACCTTACCTTCCTCGCGAGGGATGAACTCTTCTCTTGTTCTGGTTTTGGAATTATATAAAAGCATTGCTTTTCCTTTCCGTAAAGGCTGTTCTTTACTCTGATTTTATAGCTTCGACCTGACTTTTTTCGGTTTATTGGCATTTTTTCGTCAAAATCGCATATTAACTCGGTTATCATTTTAGCAGAAATTCCTCCTTTTGTCAAGTGCTAAATATTTATTTATAAATTTTTTTATTTATTTTGCGTTTTGCTCTTGTTTTTTTGCCGTTTTTCTGCTATGATATATAATAGATAATTATAGGCATAGGAGGTTTTTCACTATGAATGAAAATAATAACAATAATAGCAGAAGCTTGAAGGAAAAATGGGAGGAGCTTCAGGGCTTCCACCGAGCGGCACCCATTTTGCTGATAGCTCTCGCCGCATTTATCGTAGTTTGCTACTGCACCGCTGAAAACGGTGTTCTCGGAAAAGCTATCTCATACGTATTTATGGGACTTTTCTCTGCGGGCGCATGGGCAATACCCGTTATGCTGGTGATCCACGCTATATTCTATGCAGATGATCTTGAAAGAGGAAGAATCCCTTCGAGAATTATATTCTCAGCAGTCACCACCGTAATAATTTCCATGGTTGAATACGCTATTACCTTCTCCGCTACCGAGCCTGACGGAAACCCCGTTGTTTACTTCACGGAACAGAGAGCGGGCGGATTTATAGGAAGCGCTCTCGCTTATCTTATGGTTGAGATCTTCGCTTGGTGGGGACTAATAATCATAGCCGTAGCCGTGTTTGCCATCTACGTAGCATATTTTTATGCAGGAAGCAACAGCACTGTCGGAAAGGTGTTCTACACCGTTCTTGAATACATAGCAAGATTCCTTGCCCTTATTGAAAGATGGGTTATCGACCTCGTAGGCGTTTGCAAGGAGGCTATCGAGGAAAGAAAGCAGAGAAAGATCGAGGACAAGCACGCAGAGCTTGCGGATGACGATTTCTTCCGAGTAGACAACGGAATGGCTACCCTGGAAATCAAGGAGATCGGCTACAAGCAATCAAAGAATCCCGAGGAATTTGAAGAGGCTCCTACTCTTCACAGCAAGGTCTATATGAAGAGCGCAGTAAAGGAGACTCCCGCAGAAAGAACCGAAAGAAAAGAAGGCTTCAAGGCAGAGTCTGCGCCTCAGGCCAAAGATACCGCGCCTGCGCAGAAAAAGAATTATAGCTTTGACTACAACTTTGACCGCATCAGAGGCGAATCTATCAAAAAGCAGGAGCCACATGAAGCCGAGCCCGTGGCTGAAGAAAAGAAGCAGACCGACAGAGGTGCTTTCGGCCTTGATGAATGCGCCGAAAACGTTTTCACAAAGGATTTCGATCCCTTTGACTTCAATACTGCTGAAAAGATCGCCACAAGAATGTCCAGCAAGGCGCCTATCAAAGAAAAGATCGTTCCTATGTATGGCGAGGCTGTGGATATAGACAATCTTACCGAGGAGGACGTAAGAAGAATCAGAGAAAAAGAGGCTCTGGCAAAGAAACTTGCCGAGGAAAGAGCCTTCCGCGAGCAGAGACTCCGCGAGTTTGAGGCAAGAAAGGCGGCTCTGATCAACCAGGCTAACAGTGCCTCCCGCCCCACTCCCACTACTGCTCCTATTAACGATACTCCTGCACAGACACAGGAAAACAAGCCTGCGCACTACACCCCCACCTTTACCGGTTATTCCAGCCACAGCGCAAAGGATGATATCTTTGCCGTTAAGGAAAATAAGATCATCGAGCGCAGAGCCGCAGAAATGGCAGCTCGCGAAAATGCTGATAGCGAAGCTCCTAAAGGTGAGGTATCCACAAGCAGCGAGACTGCAATAAGCATAGCTTCTTACTCCACAGAGGTAACTCCTGAAAGGACAAGCTACACCGTTAATAACACACCTAACATAAATACAGGATATGCGGCTTACAAGACTGAGAGTAACACAGTTAATACTCCATCTGTAAATGCAGGATATTCCGGTTACAAGCCCGAGGATAACGCTGCAATCACTACTGATGTAGCCGAAGAAAAGCACGTGGAGACTCCTTCTGCGGTACAGAATCAGTCCTACTCACCTTCTGTTTCCTCTAACGGTTACGGTGAGGTTTACAGTAATCCTACAGAATATAATTCTGCTCAGACTGCTGCACAGATATCCGACGATGCCGACAGTGCAAATGATACTAACTACGGCACAGACGAGAACAATGAAAGCAACAACGCTTGCTTCACCGAGGCAAATAACGGTGCAGATTATGGATCGAGTGACAATAGTTCGAATCAAAGCTACAGCGAAATCGACGCTAACAGCTTCAGCACCTACGATCCTCTCCACGACGATGAGGATAATAATATCTCGGTCGGTCAGTCGCTTGCCGCAGAAAGAAGCATGATCGAGCCTGATCCCCAGACCTTTGCTTCTTCAGGCGCGCCGAGTAACGTTACATACGCCTACGAGAGCAGAAGCAATTCTGACAGATCGGATATTTCCGCAACCTTTACCTTAGTTGATTCGGATAAGGGCGATGCGCCTACCTTGGACGAAAAGGACGAGGTTATCTGGACTCCCGAATGCGCAGAGCCAATTCATTTTGTAGGCGATGAGGCCGAGGATACAGTCAGCGGATTTGAGAGCGCTGACGATGATGACGGCGAATATGACGACAGCGAGATCCCGCCCGAAAAGCAGAATCCCGACGTTATCAATCAGAGAGGCCTGTTCTCCTTCCTGGCAGAAGAGGATAAGGAGGCGAATAAAACCTCTGAAGTGACAAATACCGAGCCTGCGGTTAACACCTCTGGACATGACATCTCTTTGCCTGAGGTAAGCGAGGCACAGGCTATGGAAAGCAATTTTGCAGAGAATCCAGACGCTTCGGGCTTCGAAAGCGACTTTGCAGAAATCCCTGCCACTTCGGGATTTGAAAGCAATTTTGCGGAAGCTGCTGTTACGGCGGCCGCTATCAATCCTATGGAGGCTCCGATTTCCGCACCTGCCGAAACGAGACCTCTCCCCCCTGCTCCTATTGAGGAAAAGAAGAAGCCCAAGGCTGACTATTCAAACTATCAGCTGCCGGGAATTGAGCTTCTTATCCCCCCGGATATAGATGATTACGATTACAATGAGGAAACTCAGAGAAATGCTACGAAGCTTATTGATGCTCTTACATCCTTTGGTGTAACCGCATCAACAAAAGGCGTAGACCGCGGTCCCAGAATTACCAGATATGAGGTAGTTCCCGCAAGAGGTGTCAAGGTAAGCAGTATTCTCAGCCGAGAGAACGATATAGCTCTTACGCTTGCAGCTAAATCCATTCGTATGGAAGCGCCTATTCCCGGAAAATCGGCTATAGGTATTGAGATACCTAACGACCACGAGAGCATAGTTCGCTTAAGCGAGCTTGTGGATACTGCAGAGTTCCGCGAAAGAAAGCAAAAGACGACTATCTGTCTTGGTAAGGACGTTGCCGGAACACCCGTATTCAGCGACGTTGAATCCCTTCCCCACCTTCTTGTTGCGGGCGCGACCGGTATGGGTAAATCGGTTTGTATCAACGCTTGTATGTTCAGTATGCTCTACAAGGCAAAGCCCGACGAGGTCAAATTTATCATGATCGACCCAAAAAAGGTTGAATTCCACAGATATAACGGAATCCCTCATCTCCTTATTCCCGTAGTTACAGATAATAAGCAAGCTGCGGGCGCACTTATGTGGGCGGTTGAGGAAATGAACCGCAGATACGATCTCATCGGAAGCGTTCACGTAAGTAACATTGCGGGATATAATGCCGTTGTGAAGGAAAAGCCCGAGCTTGGAGAGGTGTTACCCAGAATCGTCATCGTTATTGATGAGTTTGCAGACCTTATGATGTCGGTAAAGGATCCTGTTGAAGATCTTGTACAGAATCTTACACAGAAGGCAAGAGCCGCGGGTATACATCTTATCGTCGGTACTCAGCGTCCCGATACTTCCGTAATTACAGGTACTATAAAATCTAATATTCCCGGAAGAATTTCCTGTCGAGTTGCATCAAATGTCGACTCAAGAACCATCATTGATTCGGTTGGCGCGGAAAAGCTCCTGCCGCGAGGCGATATGCTCTACAAATCCGGCTCGCTTAAGCTCACCAGAGTTCAGGGCGCATTTGTCAGCGACGAGGAAATGGAACGAGTTCTTGCCTTTATAAAGAGTCAGGCGGGCGAAGGAGATTACAACGAGGAGGTTATGGACGAGATCCTTCGCGCAGCTCAGAGATGCGGCAAGAAGCCCGGAGCCTCCGATATGGATAGTGGCGGTGGCTCAAAATACGACAGCCCGCTCACCGATTACGAGTTCCTTAAGGCGGTCGATGTTGCTCTAGCTCAAGGACAGATCTCTACCGCGCTTCTCCAGAGAAGAATGAGTATAGGCTTCGGTAAAGCGGCCAGATTCATTGACCACATGGAGGCCATGGGTATCGTCAGCGAAAAGAACGGAGCAAAGCCCAGAAACGTTCTTATAAGCAAAGAAGAATGGGTGGAGAAATACAATAGAAGCTCGTTGTAAACCATATAAAAAAACAAATACCGAGGGTTTTGTAAGCGTTTGTTTATAAAACCCTCGTCTAAAATGACATAAAAAATAATAGAACTAGGAGAATTATTATGGAATTTAAGTTCACGCATATGACCGAAGATAATGAACTCGTACTACTCGATGACGACAAGCTTTTATTATCCGAGAATAACGATGATGATTTAACTATTGTCGAAAATAATAGAAAAAATCATGAAGGAGCAGACTATTCAAGCTATCAGCTCCCCGGCGTAGATCTTCTCATACCTCAAGATGAGGATGATTACGATCACGAAGAAGAGATACAGAGAAAATCAACCCAGATTCTTGATGCGTTAGAATCCTTCGGCGTTAAAGCAACCATTAAGGATACAGATTGCGGCCCGAGAGTTACCCGTTACCACGTTGTTCCCGCAAAAGGCGTTAAGGTATCCAGCATTATCAACCTTGAAAACGACATCGCCCTTTCCCTTTCAGTTCAGTCTATCCGCATTGAAGCACCTATTCCCGGAAAAAACGCTATCGGTATATACATCCCCAACGATTATGAGAAATTCGTTCGTCTCGGCGAGCTTGTTGACACAGATGAATTCAGAATCAAAAAGCAGAAAACCACCGTTTGCCTTGGTAAGGACGTTGCGGGAGCACCCGTATTCAGCGATATCGAATCGCTTCCTCACCTTCTTATTGCAGGCGCTACCGGTATGGGCAAATCAATATGCATTGACACGCTTATTTTAAGTATGCTCTACAAGGCAAGACCTGATGAGGTGAAGTTCATTTTGATGGATCCAAAGATGGTTGAATTCAGTAAGTATAACGGAATTCCCCACCTTCTTGTTCCCGTAATTACAGACACCAAGCATGCCGCAGGCGCTCTCTCCTGGGCACTTGAAGAAATGAATCGCAGATACGAGCTTATCGCTAAAGCTCAGGTAAGTAACATTGCGGCGTATAACGAAATGGTAAAGGCAAACACCTCGCTTGGCGAGATTCTTCCCAGAATCGTCATTGTTATCGACGAGTTTGCAGACCTTATGATGGAGGTCAGATGCCCTGTTGAGAACCTTGTACAGAGCCTCGCACAGAAGGCGAGAGCCGCGGGAATCCATCTTATCATCAGCACACAGCGCCCCGACGTTAACGTTCTCTCCGGCACTATCAGGGCTAATATTCCCGCAAGAATTTCGTTCAGAGTTCCTACGCACATTGACTCCAGAACAATCATCGATAGAACAGGCGCGCAAACGCTTCTTTCCGGAGGTGATATGCTCCACACGTCCAGCTCACTCGGACTTGCAAGAATTCAGGGCGCATACGTCTCCCACGAGGAAGTTAAAAAAGTTATCAGCTTCATAAAGAGCCAGACTCAGGGCGAAAGCTACGACGAAGAGGTTATGACGCGCATTCTATCCGAGGCTAAGAAGATTTGCAATAAATGCTCGGACGATTATGCTTCCGACAACGAGCATAATAACAAATCCGAAAGCAATAGCCCTCTTAACGATATTCAGTTCCTCAGCGCGGTCGACGTTGCATTAAGCCAGGGACAGATCTCTACCGCTCTTCTTCAGAGAAGATTGTGCATAGGCTTTAGTAAGGCGGCTCGCTACATCGACCTTATGGAGGGAATGGGTATTATTAGCCCCAAAAACGGAGCAAAGCCCAGAAACGTTCTTATTACTCGCGATGAATGGGTAGACCGTTTTACGAGAATGGCAATAGACGAGGACGATAATGACGCATCGGATATCGGAGCTGACGAAGATTCCAAATCGCTCGAAGATTTCGATATTAATGATTTATTCAATGATGAAGATCATTCCTCAAAAAGCAGCAAAACTCTCGGAGAGAGCGCAAAAAGAATAATCCAGATAATGGACGCATCCGACGAAAATAGCACCAAAAAATCCCCTTCCTATGAGACCGTAGCTTCAATGATCAAAATAGTTGCTATCGGCACAGACGTTGACGTAGACAAATTTATGGAAGCTATTAATCACGCGGTATACACCGGTACTGTTTCTACCGCTATGCTCCAAAGAAAAATGGGAATCGGCTTTGGCAAGGCTATAAAATTCATCGACCTTATGGAGGAGATGGGTATCATAAGTAAAAGAAATGACGCAATGCCCAGAGAAGTTCTTATGACGAAAAAAGAGTGGAGAGACGTTCTCGAAAAGCTTAAAAACGAGTAATTTCGACCATCAAACAAAACCATATTAATCTTAACTTGATATCAAAAACAGTCAAAATGCAAACTCGGGTTTGCATTTTGACATAAAAATACTATTTGGAGAACCTTTATGATACTTGTTCTTTTAGCAAACGGATTCGAAGAAATAGAGGCACTTACACCTATCGACGTTCTCAGGAGAGCGGGGCTCAAGGTAGTTAGCTGCGGCCTTGGCGGCAAAACTGTCAGGGGCTCGCACGGGATCACTGTTGAGGCGGATGCGCTTCCCGGAGAGATCGATCTCTCCGAGGTTACTATGGCTATCTTCCCCGGCGGGATGCCAGGCGCAACGAATATCGACTCGCATCCTTTCACTGATAAGGCTATCGATGCTGTGACAAAAAACGGCGGCAGACTTGCGGCTATTTGCGCCGCTCCGCTGGTGCTTGGCAGGCGCGGCTTGCTCGAGGGCAAGAGGGCTACCTGCTACCCCGGATTTGAGGGCGAGCTTGCAGGCGCGATCGTTACCGATGACGGCGTTGTTACAGACGGAAATATTACCACTGCCAAGGGAATGGGCGTGGCTCTGGAGTTTGCAAAGGAGCTTGTACGCCTGACCCTCGGAGAAGAAAAGGCTTTGGAAATTTCCGCGGCGATCATGGAAAATAAATAACGTAAAATGTGATGCTCGCTATCACGAGAGCATAGTATGATGGCGTAATATAAAACAGATTTTATATTACTTTTTCCTATGAGATCTGTCGCTGCTACGAAGATAGGTCACAGACAGAGATAGATCGCAAAAAGGCGCAGGTGTCTCTCCCGCGCAAATATATATAATAAATGTAGATTTTGGTCGCCATGTGCGACAAGGAGAAAATGAATGATAGTTACCCCAAAACAAAGACAGATAGCTTACAGATGCCCCGAATGTGGGGATGCGGTTTTCGGACTGGTTGGCAGATTTGCAATGAAGGCGAACATGCTCAGACTGAAATGCGGCTGCGATAAGTCGTCGTCCCTTGATATTTCATACACTCAGGATGCCAAAGTAAGGCTCACTGTTCCCTGCCTTTTCTGCAAGCAGAATCATAGCTTCGTTGTCTCGGAAAACATATTCTTTAATCGAGACAGGTTTTTGCTTAACTGCCCCTATACCGGAATGGATATCTCCTTTATCGGTGATGAGGATGCTGTGAAGGAGGAGCTTGAGAGAACGAGAGGCGAGCTTGAAAGATTACTCGCTCAATTTGAGGCGGAGGAGCTGGCGGATATTCAGCCCCAGGATATGAACGATGACGAGATGCTTCCCGACCCTGCCGTTTACGATACGGTGAGATTTGTGGTTAAGGATCTTGAGGCCGAGGGCAAGGTTGACTGCCCCTGCCACGAAGGCCCCTATGAGCTGCGCTTCTGCGATGAGGGGATTCAGGTATATTGCGAAAGGTGCGGCGCTACCTACACATTCTACGCTTCATCCCCCTCTGTCACTGAGGAGTATATATCGCTGACGGAGATCAAACTGAAATAATAAATATACAAAAAATCGGTGATTTTTTCGGCACGTCATCTTTATTTTCTACTAAATTCAAGGTTTTTCGCGCTATACTTTTCCGTTCCCGGTCAAAGCATCCCGTAATATGCAAGAATTCCCCGATATATGCCTACGGCGAAGAGATATGGGGAGTTTGCTAAAAGATCGGCGTCGTAGGGATTGGTTATAAAGCCCATTTCAACGAGGACGGCGGGCATAACGGTTTTCTTCAGCACGTAAAGACCGGGTCGATAAACTATGCCTCTGTTGCGAAGACCCGTGGTCAAGGTCAACTGGCGTAGGATATCCTCTCCAAGCGCTCTTGCAACCGTGGATTCAGGACTATATACAAGGCATTCGTTTCCGGTGGCGCTCTCGTCAGTTGCGGCATTGTTGTGTAGCGATATGAATATATCTGCTCCCCAACTATTGGCTTCGTTTACTCTTGCCGAAAGGCTGGTGGAATTGTTCGTTCCCAAAATTGTTTCGGGAGTCGGACGGGAGAGCCGCGTTTCAAATTCGGGATCTTCCGAAAGCAGAAGATTCAGGCGGCGGCCGATCTCATAGGTTATGTCCTGCTCGTAATATCCGTTGCCCTCGGCGCCGGTATTGAAGCCCGATGGATTGTGACCTTGGTCGATGTATATTTTTATGCTCATAAAATCACCTCTTATATTATTCTAATTATATCTTATGAAAAAGGCAAAAATAGGTTATGAATGAAATGAAAAGACTTCTCAGCTTCGTTCGCAGAGCCGTTGATGATTACGGTATGATCGAAGAGGGGGATAGAATAGCCGTTGGCGTTTCGGGAGGAAAGGATTCTCTGGTTTTGCTTGAGACGTTGGCGCAGATGAGGGTTTTCTACCCTAAAAAGTTCGAGGTTGTGGCTATTACCGTTGATATGGGGCTTCCCAATATGGATTTTTCCGCTGTCAGAGAGTTTTGCGATAAAATCAAGGTTGAATATATAGTAACCAAAACCGATATCGCAAGGATAATCTTCGACGTGAGAAAGGAGTCCAATCCCTGCTCTCTTTGCGCTAAGATGCGCCGAGGCTCGCTTCACGCGGCGGCGGTTGAGGCGGGATGCAATAAGGTTGCTCTGGGTCATCACTATGACGATGCTATCGAGACCTTTATGATGAATCTCTTCTTTGAGGGAAGGCTGGGATGCTTCTCTCCCGTTACATACCTTTCTAACCGAAAGATCACGCTTATTCGCCCGATGATCTACGCGAAGGAAAAGGAAGTTGTTTATTTCGCAAACAAGAGGGCGCTCCCCGTGGTTACAAGCACCTGCCCCGAGGATCACGCCACAGAAAGAGAAAATATGAAGCAGCTTCTCGCCTCCTTGGAAAGACAGAATAAGGGGCTGAAGCATAGAATATTCCGCGCTATGTGCTCGGGTGAGATTGACGGCTTCAAGGTGTTCGGCAGATTCCCCGATGCGGGAAATATTGAGGAATAATATTAATTGAAAAGAGACGCTCGCAGGCTTGATAACTGTGAGCGCTTTTTTTGTTATAGCGCGCATACATTTTATATGGTAAGAAAAGTCAAAAAGCGAAAGTCTGCGATAGAGGCGAAGGGCGGGTGTTTTATAGGATTTTAGGCGCGTTTTTGATTTTTGTACAGTTTCAACAAATTTTCGGAAATATTTTTTATTTTTGGCGTTTTAGAAAAAACGAGGAAAAACGAGAAAAAACGAGATTTTAAGAGCTTTCGTTTTGTAGATTAAAATTTTCGAAAAAAGTTTTAAAAACCTATTGACATTTATGGGGGATTGTGCTATAATAAACGAGCTTGAAAACAAGACTCGCGTTTCGCGAAACACTAATTTTGGAGGAATACAAAATGTCCACATTTATGGCAAACGAAAAGACCATCGAGCGTAGATGGTTCGTTATCGATGCAGCAGGCAAGCCTCTCGGCAGAACCGCTGTTGAAGCCGCTAACATTCTTCGCGGCAAACATAGACCTGAGTTCACTCCTCATGCAGACTGCGGTGAGTTCGTTATCATCGTAAACGCTGACAAGGCTGTTCTTACAGGTAAGAAGCTTGAGCAGAAGTACTACCGTTATCACACCGGTTACATCGGCGGTCTCAAGGAAATCCAGTATAAGACTCTTATGGCTAAGCGCCCCGTTAAGGCTATGGAGCTTGCAGTTAAGGGAATGCTTCCCCACAACCACATTGGCGACAAGTCCTTCACTCGTCTCCACGTTTATGCAGGTCCTAACCACAACCACGCGGCTCAGCAGCCCATCGTTAAGTAATCAGGGAGGTTAAAGAAGAATGTATACAAGTGCAAAACCCTATTTCTACGGCACAGGCAGAAGAAAGAAGTCTGTTGCTAGAGTTCGTCTTTACCCCGGTACAGGCGTAGTTACAATCAACGGCAGAGATATCGACGATTACTTCGGTCTCGGCACACTTAAGCTTATCGTTAACCAGCCCTTCGGCGTTACCGATACAGTTGGCAAGTTCGACATCGTTGCAAACGTAAACGGTGGTGGCTTCTCCGGTCAGGCAGGCGCTATCCGTCACGGTGTTGCTCGTGCTCTCCTTTCCGCTGATGAAAACTACAAGCCCCTCCTCAAGAAGGCTGGCTTCCTTACTCGTGATCCTCGTATGAAGGAGAGAAAGAAGTACGGTCTCAAGGGCGCTCGTCGTGCACCTCAGTTCTCCAAGAGATAATCAGAAGACACCCAAAAGTGTTTTATGTATGGCATCCATCATTCGATGGGTGCCTTCTCTTTTGCTTTTTGGTCTTTTTTTGCTTTTTCGGGTGTCTTTTGATTATCCCGCCTCATTCCGAGGCCGCCAAAATCACAGTTTTTGTCGTTCGATCTAAAAACAGCCGTTTAGGCTCTTTTTACGGCTTCGCCGCCGATCGAACAGTTCACCAAGAGATAACTGAGGTGCAAATGAAGCACACCTTGCAGTGTATTAAAAATGAAGCAAGACTTCGTCTTATGAAGCGTGGCTTTACCACACGAAAAAATAGACTATAAAACATTGTTTGTGCTAACTCCTTTGTAACACCTCATCCCCCGTCAAAGACGGTCCCCCTTCCCCCGCTGGGGAAGGCTAAAGCGTGGCTTTGCCACACGGAAAGCTACGGGTGTGCTTTGCTTCATACGAGCATTGCGAGTGCTTCATAGAAGCCGTGAGGCTTCTGCTTCATGTTTGCGAAGCAAATGCTTCATTACTCTTTTCTACTATTTTCTAGCACATAGGCCTTGCGAAAGACGAAATTAGCAAAGAGTATTTACTTTTCACAGACTTTGTGGTATAATTACACCGTTTAGATATTTAATCGATAAACTTGAATTTGTAGGTTAATTTTCACTCTACCATAGGTTTACTTCTCCTCACTAAACCAACGGTGGGTGTACTTTTATTCTAATAACGGTTATACTGTATGCGAAGGGAGGAAGACTCATGGATCAATTGAAAATAGGAAAATTTATTGCCGAGTGCAGAAAACAGAAAAATTTAACACAAATGCAATTGGCAGAAAAACTGGGTATCACCGACAAGGCAATATCTAAATGGGAACGAGGCATCGCAATGCCGGATTCCTCGATTATGCTTGAACTCTGTGATATTCTCGGCATCAGCGTAAACGAATTATTAAGTGGGGAGAAAATCAATATGGAAAACAACAATCGGAACAACGAACAGCTTCTCTTAGATATGGCAAAGGAATTAGAGCAAAAAAACAAGACGATTTGGGCTTCTATGTGGGCAATTATGATTGTAAGTATGACAGCCCTAATTGCAGGTCTCTTTATTGCTGCATTTTTGATTCCCGAAGGAGTGTGGCAGCTTGTCACAATTCTTGGCGTTTGCGCCGTGTTTTTGATACCGTGCTCCTATGCGTTAAAGCTTGAAGTCAGTGTGGGTGCTTACAAGTGCAAAAACTGTGGGCACGAAATTGTACCTACCTACAAGCAGGCACTTAATGCGATGCATAGAGGAACGACTCGGTACTTGAATTGCCCTA
>JAZTXP010000024.1:0-28193 GCA_045636465.1 Eubacteriales bacterium | reverse complement strand
AATTACAGTGATCCGAGTGGAAACCTTGCAGTATCTCTTGCCATAGCCGGATTGATAGTTGGAGCAGTAATAGGTGCTACAATAGGAGGCATTATAGCATATAATGCGGCTAAAGATAACGGTAGCGAAGGTTGGGAATTGTTTGGATGGACAGCGCTTGGTATCATCGGCGGCGGAGTTGTTGGCGGCGCTATTGGATATGGAATAGGTTATTATTGGCCACTAATATCTTCTTTCCTAAGTAGTTCGTTTTCTTTCACTATTCCCACGTTTGGCACTATCAATGCAGGAAGCGCCTTAGCCCTTGGTGGTGGAATTACAATAACCGTTTCTGGAGCGCAAATTGTAACCGGAGCGACTGTAGCACTTGGTGCTGGGATATTGATGTTTGCTCGAACGCCAAAAAGAGATGGATACTACGGAGAACGTTGGCCTGGCGATCCCCACAAGCCGGATCACGTTCACTTGCGCGGAAACAAAACCGATATAAGAATTGGAAGAGATGGAAATTCATTGCCAGGAGAAAAGGCTTTGGATTCGCAAGCTCGCAAAGCCCTTGAAAAACTTTGGGATGAATTTTTAAAACTTTTCAACAAATGGTAATTTCATAACAACCTGAAAGGAATAAAATATGAATAATTTTGAATCTTCCTTGAATCAATACATATTACATGATACTGTTATCACTCATGCAAAGTTAAATAGCGATTTTATAACGTTTATTTTTGAACACGGCGTATTTTATCCAAAGTCACATCCACTTGCATTAAGCAAAACTAGCACTTGTAATATGAACCTGTATATCAAAAATTTTGATGCAAATAGTTTATATCAAAACATTGAGATAAAAACCGTTGACAACGGCATTATGACAGATGTAAGTTTCGATGATCTATCAAAATCAATAAAAAAAGGAGGATTAAAAATTTATCTCGATTTTTATTCTTTTTTTGCAAGGTCGGTTCTTTTGATTGGAAATACACAAGACTTTGAATTTGAAATTACTATAACTGACATTGAAAAAATAGATTTTACCTTCTAAAATCCAAATAAACGGATGCTTTTACCCGAGCGGTATTGGCATCCGTTTTCTTCTTTTATGTAATATAAGGAAGAATATAAAATATCACTTTTGCATCGCCTTGCTATTTACTATCGGTAATTGACTTGTGAAAGTGGAAAATCTCTTGACAAACCTTGCGTTCGTCAGTATAATAGAAATGGATATATAATCGGCAGTTTGGCTTGTTATAGGAGTAATATATGGTTAAACAATTAAAAAAGTTCTAGAAATCCTTGAATATGAAATAGGGCGCGAGAATTCCGTTTGGGATAAGCAACAATTGATTTTCATCGTTAAGCCAGAGATGGAAGAGCTATATGACCATTTTGCGAATGGACGAGTTTTCTTTAAGTATGGAAAAAACAAAGAATGCTGGAGTCAACCTATATTATTACCGATTCAATAAAAAATTTGAAAAATACGAGTCTGGGAAAAGAAATCATTAAACTACAAAGAAATTACAACAAGCTATAAGCTCGAAAGATTATCACCTGTACTATTGAACTGTAAAACAGTGATTTTTGAAATTCATCTCACACGGATAGAATTACAGCTTGGATAGGAGTTTTTTATGTCAAAACCAAAGAAATTAAAGTTGAAGGATTATTTTTACCCGCCTTTCTTGGAGATGTTTCCTTATTACATAGTTTTTCAGTTAATTGTATTGATTCCTTTATTCATATTTAACCCGAATAATTTTAATCCGATAGATCTCGAAGAAGATTGCGAGAAAGCTACCATTATCGTGGAACAAAAGTATTTAGAAAACGGATTCAAATCTGACAAGAACTTTTACGTTGTTTCAAACGGCCGAAAATACTATATCCCCGAGGATGATTACACCGCGAAAAAGCTAAACGACTTGGTCGATATAGGTGAGAGAATAGACATATATTATACTGAGGAGTCCGACTCGGAGAATACAAGATGCGTGTATGATGCCAAAGGAGAGTATATAACATACGTTAGTATAGATACTATCAACCAAAATCGTCGCAATTCGAATATAATTTGCCTTGTAGCATTCGTTATTATGGAAGCGTTTTTCATTTTTGTAGTGTGCTTAAATATTGACTCATATACAATAATGAATATTAAAAAGTACTATAAAAATCTTAAAAAGAAAATTGACAAAATAAAGAAGTATAAGGAAGCTGAAAAGCAAGTGAAATAGCTTCCTGAATATGAGATATGCACCTTTTGAGGCTCAGCCTTGCGAGGTGCATATTTTACTGTAAAAGTTATATTTTCCCTTGCAAAACGCGGGGTTTTCCTTTGATAAGTACCATTTTTCGCCCTTTCCCGACTAAAATGCAGTAAAATATTTATCGAAAAAGATTGACATTTGTCTCTGCCCGTGGTAAAATAGTCAGAGTGAAATATATAAAAAGAGGAAAATATGGACAAGAAAAGAGAAATATTTGAAAAAATGTCGGTGCCGAGGGCTCTGGCAACGCTGGCGATACCAACCATCATAAGTCAGCTTATAACTATGATCTATAATATGGCAGATACCATATTCATCGGTATGACCGACGATCCCTTCAAGATCGCCGCTTCCAGTGTCTCCTTCGTTCTGGTGTTTGCTATGTCCAGCATCGCCAATCTGTTCGGCGCAGGCGGCGGAAGCCTTATATCCCGTCTTATGGGACAGAAAAAGGATAAGGAGGCTGCAAGTGTTGCATCATTCTCCTTCTGGTCGGCTCTTGGCGCATCTGCGATATATTCCTTGCTCCTCCTTATCTTTATGGAGCCTATTCTCACCTTCCTCGGCAGTACCGCTAACACGATGCAGTTCTGCAAGGAGTACGCCTTCTACGTAGTCGTCATAGGCGCGATCCCCGCTAACCTTTCTATGACTATGGGTCATCTTCTCAGGAGCGAGGGATATGCAACCCACGCCAGCGGCGGTCTTGCGGCAGGCGGTATTCTGAACATAATCCTCGACCCCATCTTTATGTTCGTTATCCTAGAGCCGGGTCAGGAGGTTAAGGGTGCGGCAATAGCCACCCTCCTTTCAAACGTTGCGGTTCTCGTATACTTCATAATTCTGTACTTTGTCATTCGCAAAAAGAGCGTTATCTCGCTCTCTCCTAAAAAATATCTTCCTAAGCCCCATCATATCAAGCAGGTATTTGCTATCGGTTTCCCCGCGGCGCTTGGCTCGCTTCTCGCGTGCCTCTCCAATATGATGATAAACAAGCTTGTTTCGGGCTACGGTGAGATTCCTCTCGCCGCCGTGGGCATCGTCAAGAAGATCGATATGCTCCCAATGAACGTGGGAATGGGTCTTTGCCAGGGTATGGTACCCCTCATCGCCTACAACTACGCCTCGGGCGACTACAAGCGAATGAAGGCATTCGCCACCACAGCGAGAGCCGTTGGTATGGGCTTTGCCGCCCTTTGTATCATTATGTTCCAGATATTTGCTGGGCCAATCGTGAATATCTTCATCGGTGACGCGGCAACGGTGGAATACGGCATCAGCTTCCTCCGCATCTGCTGCCTCGCAGTGCCGCTGATGATCTTCAACTTCCAGATGAGCTTCACCTTCCAGGCTATGGGAATGGGCAAGCAGTCCTTGCTTCTTTCCTCAATGCGTCAGGGTCTCGTTAATATCCCCCTGCTCTTCATAATGAATCACTTCTTCGGCCTCTACGGTGTAGTATGGACACAGCTTATTGCCGACTCTATTACCGCATCCATCTCCTATTACGTCTATAAGCGCTCCTACACAGGCCTTCTTGCGAAGCGTATGAGCGTCGAGAACGAGAAAGAGCCCGAGATCACCAATCAGGCCGAAAACGATTCAAGCAGCCTTGAATATCCTCAAGACAATTTCACCGATTCAGAAAGCCCCGAGGCGGAATCTTCTGAGCTTGAAGAAGCAAAGAACTAAAGGATTTTGTATACTAAAATCAATTCGCTTATATAAGTTTTTCAAGACTAAAACTCGAAAAATATAGAGAAATGTAAATAAAAGTATGAAAAAACAGCCGTTTTCGCGGCTGTTTTTTGTTTTATATATTTAACTAAAAAAGTGGTTGACATCAATATTTCTCTGGATTCAATGGCTGATTGACACTTGAAAAACGCTTTTTGATGTCTATACCTCTATTATTCAAGACTGTTTTCTATCTCGAGAATTCTGTTATACTTCGCAAGTCTTTCCGAGCCGCGGGGCGCGCCGGATTTGATAAACTCTGCTCCTGTTGCTATCGCAAGGTCTGCGATAAAGCTGTCCTCGGTTTCGCCCGAGCGGTGGGAGATGATGTATTTATATCCGTTCTCCTTTGCAAGGCGGATAACGTCGAGAGTCTCTGTGAGTGTGCCGATCTGATTTAATTTTATCAGGATTGCATTGGCGATCTTTCGCTTGATTCCGTAGGCAAGGCGCTCCCTGTTGGTAGCAAAAAGATCGTCGCCTACAAGATTGATTTTTTCGTCCATCATAGCGGTGAGCCTTTCGTGGCCGAAGTAATCGTCCTCGGAGAGTCCGTCCTCGATGGAGATAATGGGGTATTTCTCCGTCAGCGCCACTAGATATTTTATCAGCTCGTCAGTTCCCATAACCTCGCCTCGCTTTTCCAGCTGATAAGAGCCGCCCTCGTACCATTCGCTGGATGCTACGTCGAGAGCCAGCTTTACCTTGCCCTCGTAGCCCGCCTCGCGGATAGCGCGGCAGATGATCTCCAGCGCCGCCTCGTCCGATTCAAGATCAGGGGCAAAGCCACCCTCGTCGCCGATTCCGGTGCTATATCCTGCCTCTGTAAGCAGCCTTTTTAGTACCTTGTATATCTCAGCGCCCGCGCGCATTCTCTCGCTGAAGCTATCGAAGCCCGTGGGAAGAATCATAAACTCCTGGATCTCCAGGTTATTGTCCGCGTGGGCGCCGCCGTTGATAATGTTCAGCATAGGTATGGGTGTCTTTTTCTCAGATGTATCCTCTCCGAAAAGCTCTCCAATATGGCGATAGAGGGGAAGTCCCCTCGCCTTTGCCGCCGCACAGCATACTGCAAGGGATGTAGCGAGAATAGCGTTTGCGCCCATCGCCGCCTTGTTTTTCGTGCCGTCAAGCTCTACCATTTTTCTATCGATAGCCTCCTGATCGGCGGCATCCATGCCTATGAGCGCCTCGGCAATTCTCTCGTTAATATTTTTCACCGCGGTGAGCGTACCCTTGCCGCCGTGTCGGTTTTTATCCTTGTCCCGAAGCTCCACCGCTTCATATCTTCCAACCGATGCCCCCGACGGAACACTGGCAATTCCTATGCTACCGTCCTCAAGCTCCACCTTGCACCTGACGGTAGGATTGCCCCTGGAATCAAGAATTTCAAGACCTTGTATCTTAACAATTTTCGTCATATAAATTTCTCCTTTTTCGATTATTATCTAAAATTCGGAGATCAAATATTCAGGAGCAGTCTGGATTTTTATATTATCGCCGTACTTTTTCCAAAATCTATCGACAAAACGGCGCTTAATTGTACTTTAATCACAAATTCTCTCCGTCATAGCCCCAATGATCGACCTCGCTATACTTCACGTAGATCCTCTCCCCGGGGATGCTGAGGGTAGCAGATGTAATATCGCAGAGCCTTCTCGTGAGAATATCGTAGTAGGTGGGATCAGCCTTGCCGTAAATGTCAACCTCGATCATAGCAAGGGGAGAGGCATCTCCGCGGAACGCCATCTTCATCTCGTCTTGGAAGCCCAGCATCAGCCAAGCCTCGCTCTTCCCGGGGATAACAGTAATAGCCTCTCCAAGCTCCTTGCGAAGTATATCCTCGCGATCCTCTGTAATCTTAATGTTTGTTTTTAAGTTAATGAATGGCATGTTATTTTTCCTTTCTAGTGTTGATGGAAAAATTTTGGTTGATGCTTTGGAAATCTGTCAACTCAAGTCGATCGACGTAGGCAACTACGCCCTCACTCCTCTCGCTCGGCTTTCCTCGCCTGAACCTAAAATTTTTCTCATCAAGGTGTGTTTTTATATTTAATATTTATTTTGCAGTTATCGTAATTTGTAATTTGTAGTTTGCATTTTATACCAATTTTTGCGGGTTTTCATCACTCTGTGATTTTTCTAATAGTTCGAACAACATCACCGTAAGTATAAAGCGAGCCCAGAATCACCACGGCTGTATTAGCGTCTTTAGCCGCGCTTGTTGCCCTTGTAAGGGCTTCGCCGATACTCTTGCAGGGGTACGCCATAGCGCCCTTTTCCTTTATCACCTCTGCATATTTTTCTGCGGTAAGGGCTCTTGGATTTTCGGGAGTTATGGTATAGACTGTCTCTGCAACCTCCGAGATATCCTCGGCAATCTTTTCATACTCCTTATCGGCAAGAACTCCGCTTATAACAATGACTCTTTTATCTCCAAAATAGCGAAGAATGCTTTCCTTCGCCGCGCGGATTCCCTCCGCATTATGCGAGCCGTCGAAGATGACGGTGGGATCGCTTGATATTATTTCAAACCTTGCCGCCCACCTCGTTTTCTCAAGTCCGCGTCTTACCGCATCCTCGGGGATATTAACACCGACCTCTCGAAGCTTGTCCACCGCGGTCAACACCGTTGCCGCATTCCGGGGCTGATAAGTACCAAGGAAGCTGATTTTCATATCCTGCCAATCGCCAAAGTCAAATATACTACCCGAAAGGTTAAAGGCTTTTATCCTTGTCCTGTCGTGCTCTACGATGGATAGCGGGGAAGAGCATTTTTCTGCCTCTCGTTCTATAACCTGCCTTGCCGTCTCGTCCTCACCGCCGAAGATAACAGGCGTGCCGGGCTTGATAATACCTGCCTTCTCCCAGGCGATCTTCTCGATAGTATCTCCGAGAATGGCGGTGTGATCCTTTGAGATTCCCGTAATCAGGGAGAGTAGAGTAGTCTTAACGATATTCGTAGCGTCAAATCTGCCGCCAAGTCCGCATTCCAGCACCACTATCTGACATCCGCGCCTCTTAAAATACTCAAAGGCAATAGCGGTTATCAGCTCGAATTCTGTGGGTTTGTCTGCCATAGCCTCTGCTATGGGACGAATTTCTTCTGTGATTTTTGCAAGATCGCCGTCTGGAATTTCCTCTCCGTCAACCCTTATTCTTTCGTTGAAGCGAAGGATAAATGGCGAGGTGTAAAGCCCTACCGTGTATCCTGCCTCGCGGAGTATGGAATCCAGCATAGCCGAGGTAGAGCCCTTGCCGTTCGTGCCTGCAACGTGAATGAACTTCATCTCATTCTGTGGATTGCCCAGCGCCTCGCAAAGGGCTTTTACCCTTTCTAATCCGGGGTTGCAGAAAAGAGGATTTACTCTGTGAATAAATGAAAGCGCCTCATCATAAGTCATCATTTTCCTTCTCCTCCAAATTTTGAAAGAATTTTGCCGATCTCTTTGTTTTTAGTCAAAATGTAAACAATTATTGACTCCAAAGCCGCAATAGGCAGATAATTTATCAATCTGTAGAAAAATAGCGAGAAATAATCCATACCGTAAAATGCCGCGAGTCCCGTCGTTTTTATGAGAAGCGAGCCTACAATGTGAGCCGTCGTAATTGCTATGGCGATCCTGCCTCTGCCTTGTCCCTTGACGAGACGAAAAAGAAAGCCCGACACAAAGCCGATGGCCATAGCCCCAAGTGTGACGAGGGGATTTATCGCATAGCCAACCATAAGGCAGCCAACCAGGTCAGCCACCAAGCCTATCATAGCGCCATAAAGAGGCCCAAGGGTAATGCCTGCCAGAATGATTGGCAGATTTTCAAGGCTCACCCTGAAGGTCTCGCCTATATTGAATGCAAGAAGCTTACCGAAAACTATGCTCAAGGCAGCAAGAAGCCCCCCAAGGCATATCCGTCTTAAATTTTGATTCTTGAATTTTTGCATAAAAAAAGCCCTCCCGAAAACAGATTTACATCTCCCCGCAAAGTCTGCGAGCGCTGAAAATAACCGTCCTTGGAGCGCAAAAAACACCAAATTCCATTAAAATGACACAGTATAAAAGGGTAACCCTTCCACGGCTGAAAATTCAGCCGCTACAAAAAGTTGAATCGGCTTTTTGTAACTAACGGCATTTCAACGGAAATCGACAAATTTCTTTTTTGAAATTTGTTTTTAGGGGATGGGCAGATTTAGGCGAGAAGCGTCGTTTGCGACCGAAGGTGTACTAAGTACTCCGAGAGTCGAGCAAACGGCGGTAGAAAAAGTCCATAAAACTCAGAGAAATTCGGAGAATTTCAACCTTAATATATATCATTCTGCGTTTTTCTTATACAAATAAGTTTTTCATTTGCTTTACAGGACTTTTTTGGTATCGTCAAATGTGACAGCCCCTTCGATAGTTATTAGCAACAGTGGGATGCGAATAGCGCACCGCAAGCCGTAGCTTTTCGTCCCGATGACAACTCCCCGTCCATCAGGCACTAAAACGCGCGCTATCCTACTCTGTTATGTATGAAAATAGTATAGCATATTTTTTTCCCATTTTCAATAGGTTTTATTCATTTTTTCATGCTAAAACATCTATCTGCCGAAGCCCGAGGACTTCGGCAGATGTAAATCAAGTGATTACAAGTTAAACGTTACCTGTAACTGTCAGCACGCTGACACCGGGAGTGGCTGTTACAAGACCGGTCTCGGGGTCTCGTTCAAAGCTCGCCCCATCCACAGTGACAACACCGGGCAGAGTAGCAAATGCGCCTGTGGCCTCGTCATAGGTGTAGTGAACACCCTCTGTAAGAGTCGCGCCGTTAAGAGTAACCACGATTCCTGAAAGTATGGGATCAAAGTTATCGGAAACTATCAGGTCGCCCTCCGCATCAACGGCGGCATTGCCTGTGTTCTGAATAATGAAGGTGTAGGTCAACTCTCCTGAGCAGGTAATAACCTGGGGGCATACCGCCTTGGCAATGGAGAGGTTAGCCTCGTCTCTTGCCGAAACTGTAGCAGTATCGGAGATGGAAGTGCCTGCCTGGCATCCGTTAATCTCGGAGGTGTTAGTAATGCTTGAGTCTGCGCCAAGGGGCGCATAGCCGTTCACTGTAGCCTCGTAAATAAGTGTGGCAACCGATCCTGCGGGGATATTGATTCCCGAGATCACAAGCTCTGTTCCAACACTCACCGCGGGAGTAGGCTGAAGCACGCCGTCGATATAGTAGAGGAGTGAGCCATTTCTGTAGGTCAAGGGAACAAGGGTAGTGTCACCAAAGTTGAATGCGCCAAGGTCGTCTCTTACGGTGATATTCTCCACACCCGAGAAGCCGGAGTTGTAGATGCTGATAAGGTAAGCGATATTGTCGCCAATGCCGTAGCTACCGCTTATAGCGGTCTTGGTAATAGTAAGCGACTCGGTTATCTCGCCCGAAACTCGATTTGAGTTCAGGCTCTGACCGTTGTAGGTGAGAGTCGCGCGATTATAGAAAATTGCCATTTTTTCGTCCTTTCTTTTCTTTGTAGGAGCGTTTGCTCCTTTATTATTGTATGAAAAAAGGACGGATTTGGTGTTAGCCTCTCACTTCGGGTAGTGAAACGGCAAGAGGGTATTGAATGACAGCCTAAATGGCTGTCAGACCCCGAGTGTGCCCGAGCCGCAGCGAGACATGTGGCGTCGCAGACGACGGAGAGGATTAGCCTCCCTCCGGGAGGTAGCGTAGCGGCGCGAGAGTGTTAGAAAACAACTGAGTGTTGTTTTCCCTCGAGCGGGACCGAGCCGCAGCGAGACCGGTGGATTGCGTAGCAAGACGGAAGGAGAGTGCGGAAGCGTACTTCAGCATATATCTTTGATGTATCTCATATACTCAAAACAAAAAAGTAAAAGAGGTAAACCTATGAGAATTATTGAGGTACACGATCAAGCAGAAGGCGGCAAAATCACCGCCGAGATGATAACAAATCTGATAAAAGAGAAGAGAAGCGCCACCCTCGGCCTTGCCACCGGTTCATCCCCCGAAACCACCTATGCCCACCTGGCAGAAGCCTACGCGAGAGGCGAGGTCTCCTTTGCTGATGTGAAGACGGTGAATCTTGACGAGTACGTAGGGCTGGATTCGTCTCACCCCCAAAGCTACAGATTTTTTATGGAAGAAAAGCTATTTTCCAAGGTAAATATCCGCAAGGGAAATACCCACCTGCCAAACGGCATAACCGAAGACCTCGCCGCCGAATGCGAGAGGTACAACAGCCTCATCAGTGCCCTCGCTCCCATAGATATCCAGCTTCTCGGCATCGGGCACAACGGCCACATAGGCTTTAACGAGCCGTCGGATACCTTCACCGAAAGCACCCACGTGGTGGAGCTTTCCCACACAACCATTGAAGCAAACTCCCGCTTCTTCGAAGCAGAAAGCGACGTTCCCCGCCGTGCAATAACCATGGGCATCTCGCAAATTATGTCGGCAAAAAGCATAATACTCCTCGCCTTCGGCAAAGAAAAATCTGACATTCTCGCAGCCGCCCTTCGGGGTGAAGTAACCCCCACTTGCCCCGCCTCCGTCCTCCAACACCATCCAAATCTCACCGTCATCGCCGACACCGAAGCCCTTGCAAAATTGCAACAATAATTATAACACAAAAAGAAACAGAGACAAAAAATAAGAGCATGAAAGCCGCAAAAAGAAAATTATTATTTACATAACAGCGTGTTTTTAATATTTTATCATCAAAACAAAAAGCTGACCTGTTTTTTGCAAGTCAGCTTAAATTATTGCCTAATGTCTGTCGTTAAGAAGGTTGTTTACCTCATTTATAAAATGCTCGAAATCTGTTTTTATATTTTTTATTTTCCATGTAGGATAATCGCTATCATAATCGTTTATATACCATTTATCAAGCTCGTAAGTCTCCCCGCCTTTAGTCATAATTATAGGTAATACAGGATTATTGTCCCTAGATGAAATCGTAATTTGCTCGATCTCACAGAGCGGTATCTTAACCTTTTTTAATTTACCGTTATAGAAGATGAGCGTGCCTTTTTTAGGGTTAACTACAATGCTATAACGATCAGGAGCAGTAAACAGTAAGCTGAGGAATATTGCTCCAATGAAAACAAGAATATCTTCAATTGAAAAATTGTGAAGCGTTAGGTCTCCGCTTGCTATTCTCATAACAATTTTGAACCAGATAAAGAAGAGCAAAAGCAGGTTAAAGACATTCCAAAAAACAGAGTTCCTACGAAGCCTAATTCTTTTTGCTTTTTTCATTTATTATCTCCTTTCTTTTTTGCATCTTGCTATAATTCCTAGAATCATTATATCAAAAAAGCTTGTCAATATCTTTCTTCCAGTATCTTATTGACCTTGTCTATGAAGCTCTCGTATCGCCTTACCGCCGCATTTACTTCGTAGCCATGCGCATCCGAGTTATCCCAACCGTCAAGCTCGTAAACCGTACCGTCCTTTGTTTCAATTGCTGGTATCTCTCCTACGCCTTTTTTAGAGATTATTGCGATTCTTGCCAGGTTATGTAATGGAATAGTCGTTTTCTTAAATCCTTGGCCGGAAAAGGTGAGAGCTTCGCTATTTAAGTCAACGGCAATAAATTGACGGGCATGTCTGATAAGCAACAGAGGGAAAAGCGGGATTAAAATCCAAGGGAACATATCGCTTACATCAAGCAGCCCTTCTGATACTCTTTTCACACAGGCGTACCAGAGAAAGCAGTTCAGCAATATTTCGCAGATAAACTCAAAGGCGGATTTTCTGTAAACCTTGATTTTTTTCTTTTTCGAAATCTTTTTCATTTTCATATCCCCTTTCCGTTTTCGCATTATACTGTAATCCCTAAAATCATTATATCAAAAAAGGAAAGTCTTGTCAATATTTTTCCATAGCAAAGGGGCTGCCTCGTTTTCAAGGTAGCCCCAAAATAATTAAAATAGATTCTGTTATCTTTTCCGAGCTGAGTTAATGACTCAGCCGATAAAGCTTTGTATGACGGTCGCTTTCTCGTGCGAAGCACATATCGAGTTGATGATGGAGCAAAGCTGCCATCATCGATATATCGAGCACGAAGTGCATATCGATCGCCATAGGCGAATATCGACGCTTTGTGTCGCGGAGACGCAAAGCTTATTTCACAGTCGCCTGAATTTCCTTTGCTACGGTGAGGTTTCTTTCCTCGTCCTTAGGAACTCTTGCCTCGAAGTCGGCAAATACCTTCGCCACGCGCCTTGCGCCCTCCTCGGGAGTGTCCTCGTTTTTAACGAGGGCATAGAAATCGCCGATGAGATTCGGAAGATTTCTATAGTCGGTTTCATTCTGCAGCTTTCTGCTTTCGTAGCGGCGGCGGCCGTCGGGGTTCTCGCCGTTACCCAGATAACGCTCGAAAATTCTGCCCTGCATAACTTTTATATCGTCGTAAACGTAAACGCCGCAAACCGAGAGATCCTTCTTCTGCATAAGCGAATGAACGCCCACCACGTCGAGAATGAGAAGGGGAATTTTGCCCGCCGCGTGAATCCTTGTGATCTCCGAGCGGGGGGTGCCGTAGTACGCGCCCGCATAGTCGGTGTATTCCAGAACACCCTCGGTGCGGATAAGCTCCTCAAATTCCTCGCGGCTGATATAAATATATTCAGATGAGTAGCTATCGCCTCTGACCTCGCGCGTGGTGGCGGAGCGAACGAACTCAAACCTACCGTCATTTTTCAGCATTTCCCAAGCGATGGTGGTCTTGCCCACCGCAGAGGGACCTGCAATAATCAATATGTCCTTCATCTAAAATTCTCCTTTAATAGATAGAGACTTTTTGAAAGTTATAAATATGCGTTTTTGCAAAGTTTAATTTACAAAAACACCGATTATTCCCTTGATTATCTCTTGGGGACGATCTTATCCACACCGCCCATATAAGGTCTGAGCGCTACGGGAATATTTACAGAGCCATCCTCGTTAAGGTTGTTCTCGAGGAATGCGATAAGCATTCTGGGGGGAGCGACAACGGTGTTATTAAGAGTATGAGCAAGGTAGGGCTTGCCGTCTGCGCCCTTAACTCTGATCTTAAGACGTCTTGCCTGAGCATCGCCAAGGTTAGAGCAAGAGCCAACCTCGAAGTACTTCTGCTGACGGGGAGACCAAGCCTCAACGTCGATAGACTTAACCTTGAGGTCAGCAAGGTCGCCTGAGCAGCACTCAAGAGTTCTTACGGGAATATCGAGAGTTCTGAACATATCAACGGTGTTCTTCCAGAGCTTGTTAAACCAAACAGGGGATTCCTCGGGACGGCAAACAACTACCATCTCCTGCTTTTCGAACTGATGGATTCTGTAAACTCCGCGCTCCTCAATTCCGTGCGCGCCCTTCTCCTTACGGAAGCAGGGAGAGTAGGATGTAAGAGTGTAGGGAAGCTCGGGCTCGGGAATGATCTGATCGATGAACTTACCGATCATAGAATGCTCGGAGGTACCGATGAGGTAGAGATCCTCGCCCTCGATCTTATACATCATTGCCTCCATCTCCGCAAAGGACATAACGCCTGTAACAACGCCTGCGCGGATCATGTAGGGAGGAATACAGTATGTGAAGCCGCGGTCGATCATAAAGTCTCTCGCGTAGGAAATAACCGCAGAGTGAAGTCTTGCGATATCGCCCATAAGGTAGTAGAAGCCGTTACCTGCAACGCGGCGAGCGGAATCAAGATCAATACCACAGAATCTCTCCATAATATCTGTGTGATAGGGTACCTCAAATGCGGGAGTCACGGGCTCACCGAATTTCTCAACCTCAACGTTCTCGGAGTCGTCCTTACCGATTGGAACGGTGGGATCGATGATGTTGGGGATAACCATCATAATATTGGTTACCTTCTCGTTAAGCTCAGCCTCCTTAGCCTCGCAAGCCGCAAGCTCAGCCGCCTGCTCTGCAACAAGCTTCTTTGTAGCTTCAGCCTCCTCAAACTTCTTCTGTCCCATAAGCATACCAATGGACTTGGAGAGCTTGTTTCTGTTAGCGCGAAGATCGTCCGCTCTCTTCTTATTCTGGCGAAGCTCCTCGTCAAGAGCGATAACCTCGTCAACGAGAGGGAGCTTTGCATCCTGGAACTTGTTGCGAATATTTTCCTTCACAACCTCGGGATTCTCTCTTAAAAATTTAATATCAATCATTGCTTTTTCCTTTCGCAAAAAATAATTTAGTTTGTGTATGTTTGCTCCGCAAAGAGATGTAAGCGGTGTTTTTTGCTCAATACAAAAAAATGTGAAATTAGAAATGAGAAATGAGAAATTGAGCAACCTGGAGGATGAATTTAGTGATGACTACAATCTGTATCATTTCTCTACATAGATAGAAGTGAATGTCTATCTATCGTCTTTTGTGGATTTTGTAATAGCCATCAGTAGGCTTATGATGGAGTCGATGTCGCTTTTTATACTTGAATATTCTGTATCATTCAAATAACCTATTCTATGAAAAAGTCTTAGCCAATACTGCGTTTCGTTTGCTTCCTTCAAAGCGATATACATCTTTGAAGAAAAATCTGCATACGATTGAGCCTTTTGAGCCTCCGCTACATTTGCTCCAATGCTCGTTCCGCTTCTCAAAAACTGACGGAACAAATCAAATTCTTGATGGGAAGAAACCAAATACTTGTAAAGATTCACCGTCCTTACTGCAAATTCAAAGCTTTGGTGTTCAATTTGATTTTTCATAATATTTCCTCGTTTTGACATCAAGTTAATATTTTGCTCTTTTGTTGTGAAACGAAAAAAGAAATTATCAATAAGTAACTATAATTTCTCATTTCTCATTTCACATTTCGCATTGTTTTTTGGCGGAATGACATAAAAAACAAAAAAAGTCCTCCAGCCCCAAAAAACCTATGGGACGGAAAACTCCGCGGTACCACCCAAATTGCGAGAAAAATGTTAAAAACAATTCTCTGCCACTTTTATCAGCTCTATAAGGCGAGCCACACCCGAACTCATCGCCCGATACTCCCGAAGCGGAAAGCATCCATCGCCTGTTTGCTCGCACCAACCGCAAACTCTCTGAAAGGCTACCTGATACATATTCTTCGATCATAGTATGGGTTTATTATATACCAAAAAAGGAAAAAATGCAATACTTTTTTCGAAAATATTTATAAAAATAACGCAAAGCCCCCACAATTGGTGGCGATTTTGCCGAAAAAATCCCGTGACAAGGAGCGGTTTTGTTAAAATTGTTAAAAAATCATCAATTTTTCGGTTTTACCCTTGATTTTTTTCATATTATTTAGTATAATAGTAGTGCAAAAAATAAAACTTGAAAGCGAGTAAATAAAATGTTAGTTTCTGCAAAAGAAATGCTTACAAAAGCAAGAGAAGGCCACTATGCAGTAGGCCAGTTCAATATCAATAACCTTGAGTGGGCGAAGGCAATCCTTCTCACCGCAGAGGAAATGAAGTCCCCAGTTATCCTCGGTGTTTCCGAGGGCGCAGGCAAGTATATGTGCGGCTACAAGACCATCGTTGGTATGGTTGAGGGTATGATCGAGGGTCTCGGCATCACCGTTCCCGTAGCAGTTCACCTTGACCACGGCTCTTACGAGGGCGCATACAAGTGCATCGAGGCAGGCTTCTCCTCCGTAATGTTTGACGGCTCTCACTATCCCATCGAGGAAAACATCGCAAAGACCCGCGAGCTTGTAGAGGTTTGTGCATCCAAGGGCATCTCCCTTGAGGCAGAGGTTGGCGCTATCGGCGGCGAGGAAGACGGCGTTGTTGGTAACGGCGAGGTTGCTGATCCCGCTGAGTGCAAGATGATCGCTGATCTCGGCGTAACAATGCTTGCGGCAGGCATCGGTAACATCCACGGCAAGTATCCCGAAAACTGGACAGGTCTTAACTTCGACGTTCTCGCAAAGATCAGCGAGGAAGTAGGCAATATGCCCCTCGTTCTTCACGGCGGTACAGGTATCCCCGCTGAAATGATCAAGAAGGCTATCAGCCTCGGCGTTTCCAAGATCAACGTAAACACAGAGTGCCAGCTTGCTTTCGCAGCTGCAACCCGTAAGTACATCGAGGAAGGCAAGGATCTTCAGGGCAAGGGCTTCGACCCCAGAAAGCTCCTCGCACCCGGCGTAGAAGCAATCAAGGCTACAGTAAGAGAAAAAATCGAGTTGTTTGGTTCTGCAGGTAAGGCTTAATTTGGCTTAGATATTTTGGTTATAATCGCCGATTGCAGTCCTTGACGTAGGTTTCTACGCCTGGCGGACTACATTCGACGATTCTACCTCAAAATCTCGTCGCCAGATAAGTGAGGCGAAATGTTAGATTTAAAATGCTAAAAATCTCGTCGCCAAATGGTAATCACCAAAAGTAACATAATATAAAAGCAAGGCTTGGGAAATCTCAGGTCTTGCTTTTTGCTTTTATAAAGATATCTTCTGATTGTCGAAAAAACAGAGAAAATGTAAAACACTATTGACAAAATCTGCAGATTTTCGGGGATTTTGTCAAATCTTAATTAAAAAACGTAATATGAAATCTTTATTGTTACCGTAAAACATATTTTCTTTTCCCGAAGCATAAAATCCCTTGAAAGAACTTTTTCGGAGGAAAAGATATGAACGAGAATTCCATATATGCGGACATTGCCAAGCGTACCGGCGGTGACATTTACATAGGCGTGGTTGGCCCTGTGAGAACGGGAAAATCCACCTTTATCCGCAAGTTTTTAGACAGTGTTGTGCTGCCTAATATTGATAATGATTACGATCGCCAGCGCACTGAGGATGAAATTCCCCAAAGCGCATCGGGCAAGACGGTGATGACCACCGAGCCGAAGTTCGTGCCCGACGAATCGGTGAAGATCAAAACACCCGACGGCACAGAGCTTAACGTTAAGATGGTGGACTGCGTGGGCTATATGGTAGGCGGTGCGCTGGGCGGCGAGGAGGATGGCGAGAGCCGTATGGTGATGACTCCTTGGTCGGATGAGGAAATGCCCTTTGCAAAGGCTGCGGAGATCGGCACCGAGAAGGTAATCCGCGAGCATTCCACCATCGCCATTCTGGTAACTACCGATGGCAGTATTACCGGCATTGATAGAGAGGCTTACGTTCCTGCAGAGGAGCGCATTGTTGCCGAGCTGAAGGCGGCAGGGAAGCCCTTTGCAATTATTCTGAATTCAAAAAATCCCGGCTCATCCGAGGCGCGAGAGCTTGCCCATAACCTGGAGGAAAAGTATTCTGCCCCCGTGGCGCTGGTCTCTTGCCCCGACGTCAACCGCGAGGACATCCGCGAGATCCTCTCCCTGATCCTGGGCGAGTTCCCCATAAGATCTATGACCTTCGATATGCCCGAATGGTGCGCGGCGCTTCCCGAGGATCATCCTCTCCGCCGTGAGAATATCGAGAAGATATCCGCCTTCGCAGAGCAGGTTGAAAAATTCGGCGACGTGGATCGGGCGATCTCGGAATTTCCCGAGCTTTCCCTGGAGGTGAAAAATGCCGCAGACGGCACGGCGAAATTCAATTTGCCACTCGCTCCCGAGGCATATTACAATACCTTAAGCGAAATGACGGGTCTCAAACTTACAGATCAGCGCACTATGTTTGATGTAATCGTCGAGCTTTCTAAAATCCGTGAGAAATATATGCGAGTCGAGGAAGCGCTGAAGTGCGTGGAGGAGAAGGGCTACGGCATCGTAATGCCCACCGCCGCCGATCTTCGCCTTGACGAGCCCAAGGTAGTGAAGCAGCAAAGCGGCTTCGGCGTGAAGGTCAGCGCAGTTGCAGACTCCATCCACATGATCAGAACGGGAATCAAAACCGAGCTTTGCCCCGTCATCGGCTCGGAGGAGCAAACCGCCGAGGTGGTGCAGTACCTCACCGACGAGCTGCGAGATAACCCCGCCGGCGTCTGGGAATACAATATGTTCGGCAAAACCCTCTACGAGCATCTTCGCGACGGCATGACCGCGAAGCTCACCCACATGCCCGACGACTCCCGCGAAAAGCTAGGCGAAACCCTCGGCAAAATCATCAACGAAGGCGCCTCTGGGCTTATTTGTATACTTATATGAATATAGCCTCTGCGCTTTAATATTGAGGCGGAAGTGTAACAAATCATTTGTTATATCATCGCAATAGTTTCCAAAACAAGGATATTTTTGATAACAAATATTTACAAAAAATGCAAAAAATGAAGGAGTACGGAAAAATCCGTACTCCTATTTTTGTTAAAATGCTATTAAACTAAAGTATTTACTCCGGCAGCTTGACGCACTTTTCGGGGGTGATGAGCTTGACGATGCCGCGGAGGGGCTTGTTGTTTGCGATGTCCAGGATGCCCTCTGCCATTCTGTGGCTGAGCATTCCTTCGCTGGCGTAGGAGAGGGAGCGAAGGCTCATTGCCTGGATGGTGCGCATACCAAAGTACGCATTCTTCAGCTTGGTCTCCTTATCGGGAGAATCCTTGCCCAGAGAATTCAACTTCAGTATGGTCTTAAAGATGAGGATGATCGTGCCGAAGAAGAGCTTGCCGCCGATGGTTTCAAACTCACGCATAGGAGTATTGAGATCGTAGGGGCGGGCGGTTTTCTTCAGGGTGATGGGTCTGCCGATCACGCCCTCGAAGTCGGTGTCGGTGATGCCAAGGAGGCTTTCCTTGGTAGCGTAGAGCGCGCGTACGTTTTCGGGAGAAGCAAGTGTCTCGCCATCGGTGATTTCTGTAGTCTCTTCAAGGATAACGGTGTTAGCGTCCTTTGCGATCTGGAACTTATATGTTCCACCCTCAAGTCTCCAAGCGCCGTCTGCGTAATACTTCATATCCTCTACGGGAACGGTGATGGTAACTGTCTTTTCCTCGCCGGGAGTAAGGTGAACCTTGTCGAATCCGCGAAGCTCGCGCAGGGGCTTCACAAGATCGGTCTTTGGTGCTTCTACGAACACTTCAACAACCTCGCTGCCTGCTACCTGACCGTCATTCTTCACGGTAACGCCGATCTTGAACTCGCCGCCAACTCTCTCGAGGGTCATATCGCGATAGGAGAAGGAGGTGTATGAGAGGCCGTAGCCGAAGGGATATCTTACGGGCACGCCAAAGGTGGTGTAGTATCTGTAGCCTACAAAAATGCTCTCTTTGTAAACATCATTTGTCGTTTTGGCCAGTTCTTTGCCAAAAGGAACGTCGGAGTAATGATAGGGCCAGCTCTCGGAAAGTCGTCCCGAAGGAGAAACCAAGCCGAAGAGAAGCTCGTATGTAGAGCGTCCGCCCTCCTGACCGGGAAGGTACATATTAAGGATTGCCTGAGCGCCCTCTGCCTCGTCAAGCTCAACTGGAGAGCCGCCGTACATAACGAAGATCACGCGCTTGCCAAGAGAGGTGAGAGCTGCAAGCAGGCTTCTCTGGTTTTCGGGGAGAAGCATATTCTCGCGGTCAAAGCCCTCGCTCTCTGCATCCTCGGTAAGACCGCCGAAGAAGAGGATGGTATCGGCATTCTTTGCCTTCTCCATAGCCTCTGCCTCAAGGGTGGTGCTGATCTCGGGATTTGCCGTTTTGTAGCCTCTTGCGTACTCGTAATTTACGCCGTTTTTGTCAAAGGCGTCCTTGGGAGTAATAAGCTTGTAGGGACGAAGGAGGGAAGAGCCCGCGCCCTGATAGCGCATCTTCTCGAACATCTCGCCGATAACGAGATATTTTCCCTCGGGAGAGAGGGGAAGCGCATTTCCTTCGTTCCTCAGAAGCACTGCGCCCTCGCGGCTGATATCGCCGGAGAGAACCGAATCCTCTTCAAGGGGATCGTCGATGGTTCTTGCGCCCTCAAGTCCGTTTTTTACCATTGTAAGAACCCGTCTTACCGCAGTGTTAAGAGTCTCCTCGGAAACTCTGCCGTCACGGACAGCGTCGATGATCAGCTGATTATTGTGGAGAATATCGCCGGGCATCTCAAGGTCAAGTCCGGCATTAAGACCTGCAACACGGTCGTTCACTGCGCCCCAGTCGGACATAATAAGTCCCTCAAAGCCCCATTCTCCTCTTGGAATATCTGTGAGGAGCTTCTTGTTTTCGGAGGCGTATTCGCCGTTTACCTTGTTGTAGGCGCACATAAGGGTTGCGGGCTTGCCAAGCTTAACAATATGCTCAAAGCCCTTGAGATAGATCTCGCGGAAGGCGCGCTCGTCAACGATGGAGTCACCGAAATATCTGTTTTCCTCATTGTTGTTGCAGGCGTAGTGCTTCACCGAGGTGCCAACGCCTCTGTCCTGTATGCCCTTAGTAAGAGCCGCGCCGGAGAGACCGCTGATGAGGGGATCCTCGGAGAAGTATTCGAAGCTTCTGCCGCAGAGAGGATTGCGCTTGATATTTACCGCAGGGCCGAGGATGAGATGAACGTTATAGAAGTTACACTCCTTGCCCATCGCCTCGCCCATTTTGTAGATAAGTCCCTTGTTCCAGGTGGAGCCGGAGGTAACGGCGGTGGGGAAGGCGGTGGAGAATTCTGTTTCGCCAAGACCTGTCTCCTTAGAGTCCTCGCGCTTTTTGCGCAGACCGTGTGGGCCGTCGGTCAAGAATATAGAGGGAAGGGAGACTCTTGATATTTTGTTGGTGTGCCAGGACTTATGTCCGCTGAGAAGGCACGCCTTTTCTTCAAGTGTAAGCTCTCCTAAGATTTTTTCAATATCAATCATTTTTGTCACCTTATAATAATTAAAGTTTACATTTTGTGGTTATTTACTTGCATTGAGGTTCTCAAAGTATTTTTTGATAACTCTTACAGTCTGAGAATCGTCGTTAAATCTGTAAACGCCGTATCTGCCTTCCTCCTCCTCGATAACGTCGGGAGTAGTATCGGTGGCCTGGCTTGACCAAGCCTCATAGATCTCATCGTAGCTTGCGGTTCTCAGGTCCAGCTTAAGGCGGAAGTCGGCCTGGTTTTCAACGCCCTTGTTATCAAGGTTCATTCTGTTAACGCACATACCCCAAGAGGTATCCCACCAGCCCACGGAAACGATCTTGTAGCTCCAGATTGTCCAGCCAAGACCTGTCTGATCGTAAACTCCGAGATACTCGTGCCAGGTGTCCTCGTTGCCGAAGAAGTTGAACTCGCCAACGAACTTAGGAACGTCATAATCGGTTACAGAAAGCTGCGCGTACTGGAATGCGTAGAAGAGCCAATCGGGTGTGCCCATCCAATCCCAGTTGTAGAAGTGATACTGATAGAGAACGTTTTCCCAATCGTACTTATCGGGTGTGGGAAGAGAGAGGAAGAACCAAACGCCCTCGATGGAAATAACGTGATCCTCGTCAACCTCGCGGATAGCCTCGTACATCTCGTTCATAACTCTCCACTGCTTAGGACCTGTGCCGGGCGCGTTTCTGTTGGTGGGCTCGTTAACAAGGTCGTATGCAAGAATAGTAGAGGAAAGGTCGGGGCGTTCTTCAAGATAGTGAAGGGCGATTCTCTGCCAGAGGTTGCACATAAACTCGATGTACTCCTCGTTATTCCAGAAGTCGATATCGCGGGTGCCGCTATGTTCAAAGCCGCTCTGACCGCCCATAACGCCGTGCATATCGATGATAACCTTAAGATCATACTTATTAGCCATCTCAAGGAACCAGTCGAGCTTCTCAAAATCAAACTCGTAGGTCTCAAAGTCGATGTTAGCGCAGAGCTGTTCATCTGTGAGTCTGTATCTGTCGTGGGTGGTGAGGAAGTTGCGGTAGTACATAGGGAGACGGATAGTATTAAAGCCGATCTCCTTGATGTTGATGAAGTCCTGCTCGGTGCAGTAGGAGTAGAAGTATGCGTCGTTAAGAGCCTCAAGCTGAGAGTCGGTGAATCTTTCTGCGAGAATAGCATCCATCTCTTCCTGGTAGATCTCCTCGTATTCCTCAACGATGCCGTCCTCGTTTACCTTTACGAAGCTGCCGTCCTCGTTAAGCATTGCGCCAACAGAGTTAACGGTCATCCAGCCCTCCGCAATAAAGAGGTTACCGAAGTTTACGCCGCGGATCTCAAAGATCTTGCCGTTTTCGTCGTAGAGAGCCTTGCCCTCAGCAATGATAGTTTCGCCGCCGTCAACTCTGGTGATTTCCTTAGGCGCATCGAACTTGTAGGTCACTCTGTAGTAGTGTCCCCAGCCGATAACAGCCGCCGCAATCACGATAACCGCGATAACGATAGCGAGTAATGTTTTTAACAGTTTTCCCATTTTGTTTTCCTCCTGATTTTTATTTATTTAATTAAAATGGTTAACGCTTTTGTTCTTGAAGTGCCTTTCGGTTATTTGCCTGCGCTTCAACTGAATTACAATGATTTTAGTTTTTTTCTTTTTCAAGACATACCTAGATTTCACTATAATACAATTGCATTAGTAAATATTTATTTACAAAAAAAGCCTATATATCGACAGATGAATGCTTATCCGAGAAGGTCACGTGCGCCATAACCAAGGGGCCTCGGCAGAAGGTAACAGTGACCTTTACCTTATCGGGCATAGTCACCTCAACTACGGGGGTAAATGAGAAGGGCTCCAGCCTTCCTCCCTCCTCGCCGTTGGCGTATACCACCGATTCAATAGCGCCTCTATATACGGTGAGGTAGTTTCCATTCACGGGCAGGGTCTCAAATCTGCAAAGAAGAAGATCGCAAACGAATAAGGCGGAGCTTGCTATTCCGAATGAGAAGCAAACTGCGATCCAGGGAGTGTATCCCTCGTTATAAGTAACCGTCTCCCACTTTACGCCGAAAATATCCTCAACGATAACCTCTCGGCTCGCCTCTCGAAGGGAAGCAAAGGTGATTCCCAAAGCGATCATCACGACGGTGATTACCGCAATAGCTATTCTTCTGACAGTCTCTTTTCTCTTGAGCATAGACTCAAGTCTTGCAACCTGTTCCATATTGAAGCCTCCTTCAATCAGTGTAATATTTGAATCGAAAACCTTCCATGGTAAATGAAAAAGATTTTTATTGCTTTAATGATCCTAAAAATAAGTGACTGGAAATTTAATTTTCTTTTTCTATCCCCTTCTCGTTTATCCGTTTTCTTATAAGCTCGATAATAAGAAGGATCAGCGCGTAAGCCGCAATATACATAGGCGCCATTACCTAAGTGGTGAGGGGCGTGCCGTCGAGCAGGGGAGTATAAATATGAAAGGCGTCGGAGAAGCCAAGGCATCCGATGAGGAATGCGCCAACGGTGAGATACGAGGTAAAGCCGAATAAGGTGCAATACCATTTCTTATAAGTAATATGTATCTGATCAAAGAGAAGCAGGGCAATCGCCGCCGTAGCCGACAGACTGTGGTGCAGAAGTCCGGTTATAGTCGGCATATAGAAAACCGTAGGACCTTGTCCGATAAACGCAGGATATATAACTGTAGATATTCCGCCAAAAATGGCTAAAACCCATACAAAATGTAAAACATTATTGTCTTTTTTGCCGAATAACATGGCAAGAGCAAGTACAAGGCTCGTCATTCCGCAATAGCTGTCGGGGATTATTTGCTCCCATCTTACGGTATCGTATCTGAATACCTGGGAGAGTCTGTTAGCAAGAATAGCAATCAGCAGAAGAAGGGCAAGAGTCTTCAAAAATATATTCTGCGCCCTTTCTTTTTGCATATTTTTTAGCAATGAGAAGCCCGGCGGCAGCCATAGCAGCGGTGATTCCCATATAAAGAAAATGTTCAATTCCAAAAACAACTGCAGGCATAATATATTCCTCCAATAATCCTTTTGATATGAGATTTTTAATATTATTTTTTATATTATTTAATTAAATACTTTTCCCTAAATATTTTAGCACATATTATTATCTAAGTCAAGACTTATTTTACTTGCGTACGTTATTAATTCATATAATTTTCGTCTTTGCATCATCTGAAACCCTACCATAGACAAAAAGTAAAGAGGTAAGCCTATCACTTACCTCTTTAAGTCGAAAAACACAAACATTATTTTAGTATTTTCTTGCTGTTAATTATTGAAAAAATACCGTTGGCAACGATGGTTGCCGTAAATCCGGACATTCCAAGCGTAACAATTTGCGGAATACCATATAAGCCGTTGTCTGCCATTATTTTTGAAGCGATAATCAGAGAAGCAAAAATAACCAGACCGGTTATAGCGGTGATCCAACCGCGAAAATACAGTTCCTTTGCTAGCTTTTCCTTTTCATTCATTAAATCCATAATGTTATCCTCCGCTTTCTTTTGAAAGTCGACCTCCGATATCTTTTCGCAAGTAAGGAGATCGTTGACGGTTATGTGTAACGCATTGCATAGAGGGAGCATCAGAGAGACATCGGGTAAGCCCTTTCCGCATTCCCATTTAGAAACGGTTTTGTCGCTGATAAGTAATGTATCGGCTAATTGCCTCTGTGTCATTTTTAGTTCTTTTCTCGTTGTAGCAATAAATTTTCCTATTTTGATTTGATCCATAAAAAGTTCTCCTTTCCGATTTTATTATACACTATAATCAGATAAAAGTAAACCTCCGAATCGTAGAAAGTGGTATATCTACGGTTCGTAGAGAGGATTTTCAGGCAATTTTGTACATTTTTATGCTTTGAGCACTACGTTTGCTAAGGAAGTTCTTTTCTTAGGTATTTACTGAAATCACGGCAGATTATATTTTTTATAAATAACCGATTTTTAAGTGTTGCGGCATTTTTGACGTTCACGATGCGCGAGATGAGGAAGGTCAAAGGCTCATAAAATATGAAAAAGGACACGCGAGGTGTCCTTTTCTATATTTGCCTAGGAACGACTAAAAGGTGCGTAGGATAAGGTAAAAACGAACAAAAGGTGTCCGTTTCCTTATGGTACCCCTTGTTGCATTAAAGCAAACGTTTTTTTATGTTTTTTAAGGTTTTTTCGATTGTTTTTTGCTCAAAATCAGAGTATAAGTCAAAATTACTAAAAGTACCGCCTTCATCATTTGACCAACCAATTAACCACTGATTTTTTAGATCATCCCCTAAGGTATCACTATCAGATATATAACGGAAAATGTAATATTCTTCTTTCTTTTTTACTTTACCCAAATATTCTATTTCATCGGGTTGTTTTCCGAGCTCTGTAGGGTATGTCAGCCAGTGCACCAAATCGCTCTTTGCAAGATACTCGGGGGTAGACAATTCAGCAGGAAACAGAGATTGCAATCCATACTGTTTTAAAATTGCATAAGTCATATCAGCGTATACAATATCGTTGGCAAGAGCTACAATAATATTTGAGGGAATGGTTTGCTCGGCGTTCAACAGTGTAGCTATTGCATAATAATTAACATTGTTTTTCTCAAGCTTCAAAACATCGTTTAGAAGAGCAATGAGCGTATCATTTATAAAATATTTTGCCACATCACATGCAAATTCTAAATTGTTGATTACAATATCATCAAGTGGAGTTTCAAGGTAACGTTTTAATTCGGAAGAAATATAATCGGCAAATAATATCTTCGAATCTTCAGGAAGATTGCTTATGCCGTTTTGATAATGGAGCAATCCTTGATATATTTGACCTTTTTGAAATTCGTCCTTTAAAGGAATAACGGAGGCGAGGAGTTGATTTACAGTCGCTTTATCGTTTTGATTATTCTTGAAAATATTATCGATTGCATTTTCGATAAATCTTTCTTTATCAACAAGGGCTGTCAACGTTTTTATATTATTTAAATTCGTTTCGCTGATTTCTGCTGGTGAGGAATGACAAAGCATAATAATCCCGAGAAGGTTATCCTCATATCCGAAAATTTCGTCTTTTTCCTTATATGTTTGGAGTGTTGGAATCAATGCAATCAGTTTGTTTATTTCCTCAAATGCAAAAGTAGATAGCTCTCTTTTGTCTTCAAGTGTGATTTTTACCTTTTTGTTTTGAAAAGAGTTTAGAATTATTGTCAAAAAACTTGTTTTTTCGTAAAAGCTAGAAAAGTGCTTTATATTCTCAATAATTGATGTAAAGGTTGCCATAAACATTTTCTCCTAACAAATTGTGTTTTAATAATTATATCATAAAGTATCAAATTTGTAAATATAAAAGACTGTCTTTTTTCGTGCATCTTCTTTGTGAAGGTTCAAATCTCTCTGTACGCACCTTTTCTTCGCATTTTACAGAAGTATAAAATAACAAAGGCGAACGCCATTTCTGACACTGCAGGCAGAATAATAAGAGCCGCAGCATCGTTTTTTTCGCTACTTTGGCTCCGATTTAATTCGATTTTTCTTGATTTAGCGCAATTTTGGAGCAAAAACGCCCCAAAACACGAAAGAACGAACTTTCATCTGGTAGACAAAGGTTCGTTCTTTTATGGTGGAGCTGACGGGAATCTGCCTCGCCCTGCAAGGCTTCCGACTCGGAAGCGGCGAGTCAGTGATTTGTCCCCGATTCGCGCGTTGGTGCGACTCTTTTTGTAAATGCAGATTTTAGAGTTTTGTGGTATTTTTGGCGTTTGGGTTTGCACGAGCGGGTGGGGTCCGAGGCTCCAAGAAACAGAAAAAAGAGGTACCGTGGGGAACCTCTTTTCTCATATGTAGCCAAAATCAAGGCGTGAGCCTTGTATATCATCCGCTCAGAAACGAGTATATCTCGTTTTTGGGCGAGCATATCATCAAAACGAAGTTTTGCATATCATCATTGCGAAAGAATATACAACCTGCGGTTGATGATATACACGCTAAAGCGTGATGATATGCCATCGCTTTCGCAATGGATAAAAAAATCTCGTTCTGAAAAACGAGATTTTTTGGTGGAGCCGACGGGAATTGAACCCGTGTCCAAAAACCATTCAATATAACTTTCTCCGTGGGCAGTTAATCTTTTAGAATTCCCGAGAGGGAACGCCGGTTAACAGGCTTTCGTCTCGGTAGCCCTTTTATGCATGACCGATACAAGAGCGAAATTTCGGTTCATGTTCACTACTGATTTGACGCACGGCGAGAGTCGTAGTCCTCTCTCGCGGTACGGGCGGCATTAGTGCCGCGTCACAGCTTACGCTGCAAGAGCAACTTTATTGTTGTCGTTTATTTTTAAGGTTGGACATTTTAACGGGGTTATCCTGCCCGCCACGCTTATCATATCTCCTAATCCCTGTCGAAACCTTTACGGCCCCATAAGGCTATCAGGAAGATAGCATATATATTTTACATCTTTTTTCGGGGTTTGTCAATAGGTGTTTTTGTTGATAACTTTATTTTGAATAAAAACAAGTCAGCCATATTTGGTTTTTTCGACATAGTCCGACAAAATAAAAGACTGCCCCGCGATTTTACAAATAGAAAATAATGTTTCCCAAAAAATAGAGACAGCATCTTACCTAGAATTAGTTTTCTTTGTTCAGGTAATAATAAAAATCACTATACGTATAAGTGTCATTATTTGCCGGAGTGAAATTTTCGCAAGTGAAAGTAGTCTCTTTCAGCACAAACTTGTCTTCGCTGATGAGATCCACAAGATCCATTTTATCCTCTATTTTCTCGGGAAAAGTGCAGAGAACTGTGTCAGGCTCGCTGCCGTAAGGGCAGAGATTTCCGTACTGACAAGCGATGCAACACCTAAGAAATACTCCTTCAGGTAACTTCCTTTGAAGATCGGCAAAAGCGTCGTCCAAATAGTAGCTTTCCCCTCTGCCAACGTATTCGTCACCGTCAAGTCGCAGGGAAACAGTCGCCCTAAAATCTCTTTTTGATTCTTCAATAACAATGCGAATGGGCGCTTCAAATTCACCTAAATTATTTTTCAGTTTGATAATTTTGTTTTTTTCAATAATGTTGTTTTTTCTCATAAATAATAACTTTAATTTGCATTATACGATATTTTCACGGATATCAGCGTGATTATGGTTTTTAGAATGATAGCCATACAGTATGTTTTTCCACTCAAGGCAAGCCCTATATTTCACACATTTTTTATTCTATACAATAGTATTATATCATATTCGGATAAAGAATGCAACATTTGTATAAAATTAAAAATGTGTTTGATATTTTTTCTGTTAAAAGTATGGAAAAAACAAGATAAAAAACTTTTTTTAAAAAATTACAAAAAGGTATTGACATTTGTTTTTCTTTGTGTTATAATATTGATTGTCACGGACGCTGGTGTGGCTCAATGGCAGAGCAGCTGATTTGTAATCAGCAGGTTGTTGGTTCGACTCCGATCACCAGCTCCAGGGGGAATTCCCGAGCGGCCAAAGGGGGCAGACTGTAAATCT
>JAZTXP010000023.1:0-45801 GCA_045636465.1 Eubacteriales bacterium | reverse complement strand
GTTATCTAGTTTATAGAATGAAATGATATATCTATACAAATCAAACTCATAACTATGCAGAGCATTATAACTAAAACGGCCCCACATTGGGTGACTTGGGTTATATTTAGCATCTTGAGGAATGATATTATTAAGTTCGCTCTGTAAATCATAGTTGCTTTTAAGGAGATAAACATATTCCTTTATTTTCATTTGACCGTATAACATTTTTTCTAATACTGTCATATAATCCGTTTTCTCCTTTATTTTTTACTATGTATTAAAATGTGCATTGTTTTGCTTACCGGTGAATAGTTATAAAAATCATTTGCAATCCCATTCCAATGGTGTAACTCAACGGAATGGCCATCCCACCCAATCGGAGCTTTTCCTGACTTCATCCTATCAATATTTTCTTTAGTTGCATAATAGCTACCATAATATTCATTCTCAACATTAGTGTTTCCTTGTGTTTTCCAAAAACTTTTTCTTTCAGCATTCCATGCTGAATTATGATTGCAACTGTTATGCACCAACACACCATTGCCGTCGCCGACAAAGTATGTATGGAAGTCCTCGACCTCAAAGTTATAAACCTTAATAGGCGCTTCAAGTATTTCGTGCTGGACTTGCTCAACTACGATATATTCACCGTTAAGTGATACAAGTATATCTCCCGCACGGAGCTGACAAGCCTCTATCCAACCCTTTACAGGTGAGTAGAATGGATGCTCATTTGTGCAGATTATTTCTTCGCCGTTAGCAAATACGTGAACCAGTTCGGTTGCTTCATTTACAAAGGTATTTGCAACTTCCTTTAGCTTTGTTTCTCCTGTTTCGGGATTGTGGGCATAAACAAGATCTCCAACCTCTATATCTTCGATTGGAACATCTCCTTCTGCAGTTTTTACCATAGTTCCTGCAATGAAGCATGCGCCTTTGCTGGAAGATTGAGCAGTTGACGAAGAATATCCTCCATATCCACCATAACCACTTGATCCCGAATTTGTTGGTCCCGTTCCGCCGCCTGCGCCCTTTCCATCTTCCCAGGACTCATCTAAAAGATCTTCTTCCTCAGACACACAATCTTGATCCACAGTGCCTTCATCATCAACTCGTGTTGGAGACTGATTCCTACAGTAGGCAAACATATTAAATCCAATAACGCCTTGACCTGTTGAAACATAAATATCAGCATTCAAGAACCTACAAATCTTAGCATCATAATACCTGGACTGCAGATAGTACATTCCAAGGTCGGTATCGTAGTAGTAACCTCTGTACTTAAATGGGTTATAAGTTGCGCCGGTTGAGCCGCCGCCGTTGGCGTAAGATACAGTATAATTACCCCAAGCATCACTGTAATTGTAAGAAACCAGCGTGTAGCCTTCACTGTTGCAAACGCCTATAATATCTCCCTGCAGATTCTTCTCGTACCAGAATACGTCGAAAGTATTAGCCGTATAAGATGTTTACACTTTAATTATACATACTTTTTTCGCATTTGTCAACGCTTATACTAAAATTTATAAATACCCATTGGCGTAAGACTCCTTTTTATAGACAGGGAGGGGCCTGCGCTTTCTCATCTATCAAAGGCGCGAAAGATAGGGAAAAATGCAGGTTTTTGTCCTCCCCTACTTATATATATCTTTTCTTTCGGGAAAATTCTTCAACCTTTCCTATTTGTTTACAAAAAGTTCACAATTTCAGCTAAAAAACCTTATTTTGACCGTTATAATCGTCATTTCAGGCACTTTAATATCTTGTATTTTCTAATCAAAGTTAACGCCTGCATTATTTGGTTATGCAGTTATACAGAATTAATTACTATATAAATATATACTGCTGCCTTTTCTTATATTTCTGTTATAGAAGGGATAAGCCATACGACCACTTATTATAACTGTTGCGTCAATTTCTCCGGCTTCAAATAGTTGCATCACATCATCGTCTATTCTAGCGTTCTCATCGAAGAAGTAAGCGGAGAGAATATAGGAACCTTCATCTATGTAAACGATGTAGCCTTTCACCGATGCATTAACAAAAGCCACATGCTTTATTTCGCCTATTGCGCCGCAGTCTCCTCCGTCAAATTCCGATAAATACTTTTCGTTTACAAGGAGAGTAAGATCGGTATTATAACTTGGATTTGATCCTCCGGCTACCTCGATAATCTCGTTGGCAGAGTAACATTTACCGTCACCGCCGGAAGATTTTCTACCCATATCAAACTTTATCTCTACAGTTTTGCCAACTAACTCATTGATATTACTTCTGTCAAAATTAAGGGATTCCATAACGTCAGCATCCGCCTTGAATAATATCCATTCAGAATTTTCGGGAGAATCGCAAGGTAACAAGTAAATGTAAAGATCTTTGTCGTTATAAGCCTTTGTCACATAGGTTATTTTTCCAACAACCGTTTCATAATCCTCAAATATAGTGCAAGAGGATAGCGAAAACGCCAAAATGAAAATTAAAATTATAGATAATAATGCTGTTATTATTCTTTTCATAAATTAACCCTTAACAATAAAATTATTTGGAAATTGTGGATTGCATGTATCATTGTATGTCAATTTTGTCTCCTTTAATAATAAATTTTTTTACTTCATTGCAACTCAAAAAAATTAGTAGAACATTGGCCCATACTTCCTTTCATTTTTCATTAGAATACACTTAAAGCATTACTTATAAGTATATTGAGCCTCGTCGTTTACGGTTTCAACAGAGCCGTCTGTGCCGTAGAGCAGATATTCTACCTGAACTCTATAGGTTCCCGTTGCTACCGAAAGCGTGTGGACAGCGGTATAGCTGCTTTCGCTGGATTCATCAACCCAGTATCCGCCATCAACGTCAGTCCAGAAAACGAGAAGAAATCTCTTCTGCAGCTGAGTTGTAATCTTAGCGTCTGCGAAACTAGTATCAGTTCCTGTATAGCCCAGTACTATGGTTGCCGTGCCTTGTGAGTCAATAACCAAATTAGTATCAATACTAATTGCATTATTCAAGTAAGGTGTAATATTGATTTCTTTAGCAGATATATCAACAGGATTTCCCATCAAGGTACCCAAACACAGAATTAAACAAATAATTGGTTTCATTTTTTTACCTCCTTTCGTTTTTTCTTTCTACTATTAAATACGCAAATCACCATACCTTCGGCTACAAATTTTTGCGATTTTTTAGAAAGTTCACAATTTATTTACAAATAAGGAGTTATTTTCCATTTTTCAGCTTGTTTTATATGAAAACACCTGCCACACCCGCTGCGTTTTAATAAGAACAGCCCCTTCTCCTAAAATATTTTAATACGCAAAAAAATCTCTATCGGCTACATTTTTTTGAAAAAAATAAAAAATAAAATATTCGTTACTTGGCTTGACAAATTTTCCCCAATATATTAAAATATAATAAAATAATCACTTATAACGGAGCCCTCTATGTTACCCCTGTTTTTATTAGAAATAACTGACGAAAAAGACAAGTTAAAAGCTGAAAAAATATACGACGCATATAACGCTCTCGTCTACAATGAAGCCTTCGGCATTCTCCAAGACCGTTATGATACCGAGGATGCTTCTCAAAACGCATGGAAGTCTATAATTAGAAATATCAATTCAATAGATACGAGTAATGAATTTATGCTAACAGCCTATTTATTAATGATTGCTCGTAATGCCGCCTTTAGTATTCTTCGGCAAAAACGTAAAAATAAAACAATAGATATCGATAGCCTGCCTGATAGTCTGTTTTTGATTGACAATGGTATCGAAGAAGGCTTGGAAAGCAAAGAGGCATACCAAAAAATAGTTAATTTCATAAAATCTCTTCCTGAAATCTACGTTACCGTCCTGACTATGCATTTCCTCTTAAATCTAACGACTCAGGAAATTGCATCAAGCCTGAACATAAAACCTTCCACCGCTAAGCAAAGATTAACTCGCGGCAAAAAGCTTTTACAATCACTTCTGCAGGAGGAAAATAACTGATGACAGAGGCTCAAATAGCTATAGTAAAGAAAGCCCTTCTTGAGATAGAGCAGGAAAGACAAAAAAATATTGACTCCTTGAATAAGGTAGAGCCAAACTACTCCGAAAAGTATAATAAAGCCATCTCTCGCCTGCTGAAAGATCAGCGCGAGAAGGAATCTTCATCTCTCCACCTCACCTATCGTCAGCGCATAGCCCTGCTTATTGCTACCGTACTTCTCACCGCCCTGACAATAACCGCCTGCGCCAATGCCGAAGCGATCAAGGAATTCGTAGTTGAAACCATTGAACATTTTGTTAGATTAACTATTCCGACTCAAGAAAACAAGTTTACTTTATGCGAAGCAACCTACATTCCGAGAGGATATCATTTAGAAAGTGAAACATTTGTTGAAAAAACCACATCCAGAAAATACTTCAGCAATGGAACTTACAGGCTAACATATATTCAAAATAGCACGACAGCAAACTTTATAATCGATAAGGAATATGAGATAATTTATATCGATGATCAAAAGATATATCAAACGTATAACGCAGGTACTTATAGCTTGGTATGGGTAAACGACTTTGGAATATTTAATATAACCTATCATGAATCAATTTCTTGGGAAGAGATTGAAACAATGTTCAGGAGCATCACTCCCATTGAAGAAGCTCCCGCTGACCCCGAATAAAACAAATCCTGATATCCTGATAAAGGAATCATCGCCACAAAGAAAAAAACATCGTACCCCAAGAAAAAATATGCCCCCTCAAGGGAAAATGAATGAATATTTCTTAAAAAACAAAATTCAAATAGTAAAAAAGCGTTGCAATGAGATCATCATCGGTCTCACCGCAGCGCTTTTATCTTTATCGCCGTATTAATTCTATCTTTATCGCTGTATTGATTTTATCCTGATTGTCGTATTGATTTTATCTTTATCGGCCTACTAAATATTTATCTCGCTGGAGTCCGGGTTACATCTGACTCTTTTTTCCACGTTGGCATAACCAACGCTTTTGAATAGCGAATCATAAGCCAGAAGATAGGGAATAGGACATCTTCCTATGTCGAAGCTTATTCCCATATACCCAAGCTCCCCTAAGAGCTTAAACCTTTCCACTATACCCGAAAGAGAATTGTAGGCAATTCTGCCTCGCTTTTTATCAAGAAAACTTAAAATCATCTTGCTTTCGTCAATCTCCGTCAAAGTCCCTTGCTTTCTTGCCGCGGCTATCGCCTCTGCGACCTCAATAAATTCCCCCCTATCCGTGCATCCAAACGTAGGTATCTCCATAAAGGTCTTTGTGCCCTCGCACCGATTTGCGAATTTCTCCATAGCGCACCTTTCGTATTCCGTGAAGCTCATTTCTTCCGCCAAGGGATCGCCTATCCTATCGATCCCGAGAATCGCTCCGTCTGAAAAATCAGAGACGTAGCTCGGGCTATCTGCCAATATTTCGCTGATTAGAATAAGGTCAAGCCCGATCATTCTGCCCCGAAGCTCCACCAGAAATTCCTCATACCCCTCGCCAAATCTGCATCCGCCGAGATCAATACCGCGGTAACCGCCCTTCAGCGCGGTATATATCAGCTCATCGATATGACTCCGTCGTCCCTCTGCGGTTTTAGAAAATCTACCGTCGCTTTTGTCGTAAACCCTGAGGATGGGAAGCTTTCCGTTCTCCAGCGCCATCTCAACCACCTCGCCTCCGTCAAAGCCCTCATAGCACCTCTCCCCGTCATACACCCCCGCGCCTACGGTCAGATAGGTAGTGTAGGGAAGTGCGCGCCTTAGCTTCCACATCGGACAACCGCGATAATAAACTCCGTTTGCCGCCCCCATTCCGTAGGGGCGCTCGTCTCGCTTTACCGCGATAACCTCACCTGCGCTTATCTCATCGCTCACAAGGTGGGGATTCATCCGCATAAGCTCACCCCTCGAAACGTCAAACCGTATAGCAACCCTGCTGAGGCTGTCGTTTGCCCCTGCCGTATACGTCCTCGTCGGCATCAGCACCAATAGCTCCTCGCCCTCTGATAGCCTTTCCCCCTCGTGTATCTCGTTGCTCTTCCGCAGGATCGCCTCGCAGACTCCGTATTCCTTCGCAATATCAGAAACATTCTCTCCCGCCTTAACTCTATGTATCCTCATATCCACCTCGAAAAAATTATTTACCGTCAGTATATGCAAAAACGCCATACAAGGTCTATCATACCATATCCCCCTCGCCAATATTGTCGAAGCGTGCAATGAAAAGCCGACAAAAAACAAATCATTTACAAATAAAACTTGACATATCCCCTCATTCGTGATAAAATTATCCTAATAACATCCTAGGAGACCTAACATGAAGAAAATAATCAATCTATCAGCTCTGCTTCTTGCAGTGATAATGATCCTGACCTCCTGCTCGGGCATTACCGATATCTTCGGCCCTAACTATAAGAGGATCACCAATGAAATATTCACAAAGTACATAGAGATGAACGTTACCGTCACCACAATTCACGGAACCGAAGAATCGGGCTATGAGAACCAGGGCAGCGGCGTTATATACGGCATGGAGTACGGCTATTACTACTGCCTCACCAATGCCCACGTAGTTGAGGACGATCCAAAATACGCCGCCATCTCCTATGCGGTAACCGATTGCTACGGCACCGAGTATAAGGGAACTCTCGTCCATTCCGACTATAGCCGCGACCTTGCAGTTATCAAATTCCGCCGCGGTGGGGAATCCCTTTGCACCGTAACGCTTGCCGACTCCGACCCGAAGATCGGCACAAACGTAGCCGTCCTCTCCACCTCAAAGCACCTTATCAACGCCGTCACCTACGGCAAAGTTCAGGACTACGCAACCGTAAAGATCAGCGATAAGCAGGGAAATGACGACACCCGCGTTACCTTCCCGGTAATCTGGCACGATGCCCCCATGTGGGACGGCGCCAGCGGAAGCGTTCTCCTTAATATGGATATGGAGCTTGTAGGCATCAACTATGCCGTAGGAACAAACGAAGAAGGGCAGTTTATCTACGCCTTCGCCGTCAGCGTATCCCACGTCAGAGAATATCTCGAAGAAAATAACCTTATAAAAAAGACCACGAATTAATTTCCCTCATCCCCTAATAAAAAGAATATCCGAAAAAACAATCTAATAAAGAATTAATCGGGAGATAAAAATGCTTGAATATACAAGAGTAGTCTTAAACCAAACCATAGGCGATATAAAGAAAATCGGCAGGGTGGCAAACTTTTTAACCCAGATCATCTACATCGCCTATCTCATCTACGCAATCGCTGCCCCCACGGGAATTATATACGTAAATATCCCCCTTTTGGTAATATCCGCCGCGTATCTCTGCTTCTCCATAGTAATGGAGCGAAAAACGCAGGAAAATAAAGATTCGAAAGATAAAACAAACGAAAAGTCCCAAGGCAAAGCAAAAGAAGAGTCAAAGGCAAGCGAGAAGATAAAAGCCAAAGCGGATTCAAATGCCAACGACAAGTTAAAAGCCAAAGCGATCTCAAAGAAAAACGAGAAAATCAAAGCCAAGGCAAAAGAAGTTTACAAAACAGCAAAGTACATAATCCTTATTCCCACCCTGATTACCTCGATCATAACCCTCATAACCTACAAAGGCGAAAATATAACCTTCCCACTTCTGTTCACTGTACTGATGATCTTCACCTACACCCTCTCGGTGCTTCTATCTGTGATTACCAAGATAGTTGAGCGGAGACTTGCAATGTTCGAGGTTGCTATCAAGGCGGACCTGGAGCCGTATATTAATGCTATCAACACCTTCCGTAAATTCAAGGGTGAGCGAGTAGAGGAATCCGCCCCCGATAAAGCCGAGCAAAAAATCAAGTCCGACCTTGATGCTAAGGTAAATAAAATCAGAGAGGAAACACCGCCTAAAGCAAATGACCCCGACAAGCTTTCAGGCGAAGAGCTTAAAGCAGTTCGCAAGGAGATAATCAACTCTATTGCCTTAAAAGCGAAGGAAAAAGCCAAGCAGAAATTCGTCTCCTTCAAGGATAAGCTTGTGGGTCTTGCATCTCCCACCACAAAAAAAACCGCAGATGCAATCGAGCCCCCTAAAACCGAAGCGTTGCCAAGCCCCACCCCCGAAGACACCCGCGAGCCTATAGAAAAATAAATAAAAACAAGCCTTTACAAATGCGAAAAACATCTGTAAAGGCTTGTTTTTATAACCTTAAGTGGTCAAAATCAACCCATTAAATTTAATTTCAAGAGGAAGAACCAGGAAAGCCCATAATAGCTGACAACCGCCACCAAATCATTAACGGTAGTAATAAGCGGACCTGATGCTACCGCAGGGTCGATGCCTGCGCGATAGAACAGAATCGGAATCGTTGCTCCGGTAAGTCCTGATATCATCATAGCGAAGCAAAGGGCAAGTCCAACGCACATTGCGGTGGAAAGCGCAGTACCGATAGCCGCGCCCACAAGCGCCCAAAGATAAAGAGTAACAACGCCGAAGGAGAAAAGCCCGAGTATCAAGCCGTTAAGAAACGCTACGCGCGTTTCGCGGAAGATAAGTGATAGTTGTTCCTTCCATGTAAACTCATCTCCGCCAAGCGATCTTACTGTAACCGCAAGCGACTGCGTTCCAACGTTACCGGCCATTCCCAGAATAAGCGACTGGAAGCAAACTATAAGCGGCAATGCATCAATCACACTATCAAAAAGTCCGACAACGGCAGAAACCGCAAGACCGAGGAAGAGAAGAATAACCAGCCAGGGAATACGCTTTTTTATACTTTGGAAAATAGATTCATCGGGGTCATCCTCCGAGGTAAGAGCAGCCAGCTTTGCGTAGTCATCGCCCATCTCCTCGTCCACGATCTCTGTAATATCGTTAGCGGTGATAACGCCGAGAAGACTATTATCCTTCCTGGAAAGAACGGGAATAATATCTTCGTCATAAGAACGTATGCGCTCGATATTCTCGGAAACTATCTCGTTATCGTAAACGAATGGGTAGGTAGTGGATATAAGATCCTCGAAAATATCGGTGCTTCTGGCAATGATCAGCGCCTTCAGGTCTACCTCACCGTAGAAGCTCTCGTCCTCGTTGAGAACAAAAATAGTAGAAATATTATCGTTTTCCGCCGCCTCACGAAGTAGGGTGCGCATAGCAGATTTTACAGTGCTTTCTCTCGGCACAGCAATGAAATTGGTGCTCATTCGGCTACCGAACTCGTCATCATCGTAAGAATCAATCAGAGAAATTTCTTCCTTAACCTCGCCCTCGATAAGCTCCATAACCTCTTGCTTAACCTCTTCATCAAGGGTATCAAGAACCTCAAGAGCCTCGTCAGCATCCATCTGCTCGATAATATCCGCTACTTCTTCCGTTTCAAGCTCTGCAAGATATTCACCGGCATCATCCGTATAAGGAAGAATATCTGCGACTGCCTCGTTACCGATAGCTTCATGGAGCCTCTCGCGCTCCTCGGGAGTCAGATCCTCGAGAATAGAAGCAATATCGTTATCGTGGAATTCCTCCATTGCCGCCTTCAATTCTTCATTAGAAATATCGCTCCTGATTATTGAAAGTATGGCAGAATGATAATTTCTTTCCTCAAGCTCTGTATCTAAAACGTTTTCCATAAAGTTTTCCATAAAAAAATACCTCCTTTGCTGAGGAGGTCAAACAGCCGCGAAAATATTAGCTATGATTTACAAAAAAATAGCTCGGCGGATACAAGACAGACGCTCCTCAAATTTTTAGTTAAGACATAAACCGTACAACACCCATACGCGTCAGTACTCATTTCCTCACCTCGCAATCAAAATAGAAAAAATACAATTGTATTATATCACAGAAAAAAGAAAATAGCAATAAAAAAACAAAAAAAATCAGCAAAATCAAAAAATAAAAATGAAAAACTCCTTCCGTCATATCAAAAAAACGGAAAAACGGAAAAAATCTCACACCTCATAAATATTATGGCGAGCAAAAACAGAAATAAAATAAAAATAGTTTGTTTTTTTCTGAAAAAAGTATTGACAAATTTGCAAGAATATGTTATTATATTGAAGCGTGATTTATATGCCCCCGTAGCTCAGCTGGTAGAGCACTTGACTTTTAATCAAGGTGTCCGGAGTTCGATTCTCCGCGGGAGCACCAGGACCGGGACTTAAAGTTCCGGTCTTTCACTTCGGGATGTAGCGCAGTTGGTGAGCTAGCGAAAAACGATTGATAATCGTTTTTGCGACGCGAAGTCTCCAAAGCAAGGAGTGAGGCAAGGCGAGACTTGCGAGATGCAGACTTACGACTATGCGACGAGACGGGGATGCAAGCCGTAGGCGCGCTACCTGAACTCGATAACACAAGATGTCAGCAAAATCTAAAAAGATAATATAAATTTCGGGATGTAGCGCAGTTGGTAGCGCGCCTGCTTTGGGAGCAGGATGTCGCAGGTTCGAATCCTGTCATTCCGACCATAAAATGGACGTTTGTCGCACCGCGATCAAACGTCTTTTTCATTTTGTGGTCAGATTCCAGTCTTTGATGTTTGCTTCGCAAACCAAATCTTGTTTCGCCTATGACGAATGTTGCATTCCGACCGATCTGTGCGAACCTATCACATCATCACATAACTAGGAACATTGTCGCACCGCGATCAAACGTCTTTTTCATTTTGTGGTCAGATTTAGGATTTGATGCTTGCTCCGCAAGCCAAATCTTGTTTCGCCTATGGCGAATGTTACATTCCGACCATAAATCGCTAACAAAGAATGAGAGCATATACACAATTGTGGAATAGAGTTCGCGTTTTTTCATTTTGTGGTCAGATTCCGTTTTTCTGCCTGCGATGTAAATTTGGGGCTGGCAGAAAACACCTCTGCCAGCCCCTATGTGCTTTATTCTAACCGACAAATTAGAATTCGGTTATATATGTTCTTTTATAAATTTTATTCTTTCCTTTAAGGCATTTTTTGTAGTCGGTGCCTTTTGCGCAATATCGAAGCCGTGCATAGTTCCTTCCGTTTCGTTCAGTACTACCTCGACACCTGCCTCGCGGAGCTTCTCGGCGTAGAGAATGCCGTCGTCGTGAAGACAGTCAAATTCTGCCGTTTCGATATAAGCGGGCGGCATCCCTTCAAAGCTCTCGGCCTCTACGGGAGAATAATAAACGTAGCCGGGATCGTCTCTTTCAACCTTTGTCATAGGTCCAACGCGCTCCGACAACGAAGAATTCCACATAGGAGTATCCGTGTATTTTTTATTCGATTCACTGTCCCCCCGCGCGTCAAGATAGGGATACGGCAGCATTTGAAAAGCAAATCGTATGGGGTGTTGCCTATCTCTTGCCATCATACAAACGCCTACAGCAAGGGTCGAGCCTGCGCTGTCGCCCCCGATGCCAATACGAGTAGCATCGATTCCGAGCGCATCTGCATTATCATATGCCCAGCACATAGCCGAATAACAGTCCTCAAAGAACACGGGATGCGGATGCTCGGGCGCAAGACGGTAGTTCACGAATACGACCTTGCAGTTTGCCTCTTTGGCATATCGCATGGCGTTTTTGTAATGATATCCCGCTGCGGGAAGCACGAAACCGCCGCCGTGAATATAGATCAGGCACGGCGCTTTCCCGTCGATGCTCTTAGGTGACATAATTAAGCACTCGATCCTTTCGCCGTCATAGCTTTCCATCTCGTGACGACTGACGTCAAGCTCCTTGTCCTTATAGACATATTTCGGCGTTTTCATATGCGGTACTGCCATTGCGAGGAATTTTTTGCTGATGGGCGGCGTGAAATGTGAGAATGGGAAAAATTCTCTTTTGATCGGATATTTAGACATAAGCTTATTACTCCATTCTGTAAGTTGCGACGTACACTGTGCCGTCATTGTGGGAGAGCCCCGGATCATCCTGTGCAAAGCTCATCTTCATACCAAGCTCTCGAACGGCAAGGTCGAAATGGCACAGTGCAATTCCTATGTCGATCCTTTGCATATCCAGTGTCTCGTAATTACCAAAGCCGTTGCTGCGTTTCAGATAAAAATGAACGGCATTGTCCTTAACAACAGCGCGCCACGGCTGCTTATTGACTGCAGAGGGAGCCCACCGTACCATTTCCAAGGGATATGCAAACTCTCCCGCCTTTTCCTCGGTCAGAGGAACATCAAACGAGCCGTCAAAGAACAATTCCTCAAAGGGCAGCCTATCGTCAGCCTTGATCGCTTTGCGCATCATGCTCTCGCGCAGAGACATCTTTTTTGCCGGGTAGCCCAGCGCGCTTGCGCAAGGCATCATTTCGTCATCTTCAAGCTTCATTGCCGACTCGAATGCCGAGCGATTCATCGTACCCCCGAGCCATACCGTGCCGATACCAAGCGACTGTGCATACAGCACCATCATTTCGAAGGAATATCCAAATGCCTCGAATGCCGACGGCACACGCTTTATTTTACCGCCCATGTAGAGCTCCGCGCCAACCGTAACGGGACATTTCAGTCCGTGTTTATCTGCGTCCAAAAGTGTAAATCCGACATCAATACCATACGGATTTTTGATATTCTCCATAAAAGCGCACAGCCTTGCCTTATCCTCGGCAGTGATCTCTCTGCCATCGTAGGTTCGCACACTGCGCCTATTTTTTATAAGATCTTTGATGTTTTCCATAATAATCTCCCTAATCACTTTTGTATACCTAAAGCTTATATAGCGTACACTCAAGGAATAATAACTCAATTAAATAGAGCTTGATTTATTATAGCATATTTCCTTTTCCCTGTCAATAATCTTTCACGGTAAGTTGTATTGCAAGTCCGTACAGGGAATACTTCCGAAGTTTTTTACTTCGATGTAATTTTTGCTTTGGGTCAGTCTTCGGTTTCTATTTATGCTTACTTTGCAAAACAGATACTAGAATCCAACAACAAACTGTGCGGCGCAAAAGGCTACATAAATTATAATGAGTATTACGCCTTGCCCTCGTGACAGCTCTTTTTTTATCAATGCCGGCACCGTCAAAAACGCCATTACGAACAGCATCACGGGGATATCTATAAGCAGAGAAGAGTTGATACCTGCGATTTGAGAGTTATTGGGTACGGAAAAAGGGGATACGATAGCAGACACTCCGCTAACAAGCACCAGATTAAGTATATTAGCGCCGATCACGTTACCGAGAGACAGTGCTCCGCGTCCTTTTGCAAGGGCAGTAACAGCCGTCACAAGCTCGGGTAGCGATGTTCCAATGGCAATAAACGTAAGCGCGATAACCGACTCGGGAACGCCCATAGCTTTTGCGAGGATCGTTCCGTTATCCACTAAAAGATCTGCGCCGAAGGCAATGGCTATAGCCCCGATCACTAAAATAATAATGTTCATAACACCCCTTTTATCTTCGCTCTCTCCCTGCTGCAGCTCGTCTTTTGTAGGCGCCCCTAACGCTTTACGCACGGTAAGCACCATATAGAATATGAAGATCAGAAGAAGCATCACACCAACCCATCTTGAAAACTCACCAAAGCCGTAAGCGACCACAGAATATACTGCCGCCGAGATAAAGAAGAATATAACCGGCAGCTTAAGAGATTCGCTCTCTATTTTCGTGGGGCGGATAGCAATCGTGACTGCGGCAACCAGCGCCGTGTTACAAATAATTGAGCCAATAGCGTTTCCGTAAGCGATCTCGCCATGCCCGCCAAATGCCGACGTTGCCGAAACCATAACCTCGGGTAGCGTTGTTCCAATAGAAACAACCGTGGCGCCTATCAGCATCTCCGGAATATGAAACCTCTTAGCGACCCCCGTTGCTCCGTCCACAAAGAGATCGCCGCCTTTAATAAGAAGAGCTAACCCTAAAACAAACAATAAAATCGGAATTCCCATATCCGTCTCCCCAATAAAAAAATAGTTAGTATTATTATTTGCGCCAATCCGCAATTTTTATCTAAAAAACAAAAAAATCCATACCGACGGTAATCAATTGTTTTCAAATACCGATCACTTACTATTGAAAACCAATTACAAATGTGTTATAATGTAGAAAAAAGCATAGGAGAACTCTATGACTAAAAAGGATTTCAAGCGATATATGTGTCAGGGTTTGGGCAGATGCTATATCCATCTTCGCGATAGCAAAAATATAGATAAGTACAAAGATATAGTTTTGTGGGGGTGCCTTCACAATTTGTCTTATGACATCCAATGCGAGGGAACTCGAGCAGAGTACGTTTACGAGCTGACAAAATTCTTTTCTGATAACGGGTATTTCGTCTTGCCAACTGTAAAAAAGCTGGAGAAGCTTCCCAATAACCGCTACGTATACGATGATATTTCTCATTTTTCGCAGCTTCTCAGGAGATTTGCAGAGGCGGGAAGCGAAGAAGCATTATCCGCGCTTCGTAAAAAACGCCGTGAGTATCTGGAAATACTTATAAATAAACGTTCCCACCGTAGCTATGATTTTCTACGCGACTACTTTGAAAGAATCTCCATCGCTATGATACCTCTTATTGATCTTCTGGAGCTGGTAGCCGATTTCGGCAGACTCTTCATCAGCAACAAGCATTACAATATGGATGAATTTGAATGGTTCAGCATCTGTCTTGAGAATTATTACGGAGCAAAACGCCTTTTGTCCTTCTTGAAAAAGGAAACCAAGCATAATAGCGAAGTATCCGTCTTTTACGATGGTTATCTGGCCCTGAAATCTCATAATGCGGAAGGCCGTCCGCATCGTGAAAGACGGAAAGAGAGCATAGACGAGCTTGCTGAGAGGCTATTTTTAGAGGAAGATCCCGACAAGAAGGCAGACATCCTCTTCAAAGTCAGTTTCAAAGAAAACATTCCCAAAAGTATTCACGAAAGAATTATCGAATATGCAAGATCCGATAATGACAAGCTTTCCGAGAATGCCCTCTACGCCCTTACGTACTGTAAAAGCGATGCCGTTTATAGCTTTGCAAAATCGATTTTAGACAGCGACCGAAAAACCGCGGCTATAGAAATGCTGTTAATGAACTATCGCCCCGAGGATAAGGATAGTCTGTTTGCGGAAATCAAAAATTATACGATCGGCTATAACAGTAAATACGATTGGCATAGCATAACCTCGAAGATAATATCCGCATCCGATGCAGGCATCCACATACCCAAGGAATATCTTATGTACGTATACGAAAACACTCTCTGCTCCTATTGCCGCCAAAATGCCGTCGAAGCTCTCTCAAAAAGGAGAATGCTCGATAAAAATATAATGAAAGAATGTGGCTTTGACAGCAATTACGATATAGTAAAATACATAAACAGATACTATAAAAAACATCTATAAACATAAAAACACTCGGGATAAAGGTCATTTCCATTCCCGAGTGTTTTTATTAAATTTCAAGGTTGCAATCCAGCGCATCCTCAAAAGCGTAGGGAAGATTCATAGGCGTAGCCAGATTATCAACCAATCTATCGAAAAATCTTAACGCCTTCCTCTCGCTTGCAAATACGTTTGAGATCTCGCAATGGCTAATCTCACCGTACGCATCCGTAAGCTCGATCCTGATAGAATAGAGGGGAAGCCTGAAGCTGCTAACAAGCTCGCTTTCCCGTTTTATTAAAAGATATGTGTACTGCTCCTCGCTATCCTCGATGCTTTCGCAACGGATGATTTCTTCATTGATTTTTTCTTTTACTGTCATTGTCTCCTCCTTAACAGTTGTAGCACAATTATACCATAAAATGCCATATTATGCAGTTTGTAATTAAAAAGGAAGATTTTGGTTAAAAAGCGGTCAACTTCGTAGCATTGCAAAAGTTGCCCGCGTAACTAAAAACTTTAATTTATATTCATAAATAATGTTAAAAAGAGGGGATACCGAAATATCTCCTCTTTTAATTGTTTGATTGTTACAGCTCATACTATGTGATTATGAAAGTATTGAATCGCCGGTATGGAGCATATAGTGAAAAAATGACATATCAAAAGCAATATTTGCAATCAAATTTATAGGTCTGCAAGCTCGATTTGTGCTTCGGAATTGATCTTTCCGTCAGATCTAACAGTTCTGAAATAGTATGAATCTCCCATTTGCGCTCGGCTTACGCGTAGCTTTTCACCTATCTTTGCCTCATTATTGTAATGTATGGTTATAGATTTTATCATTTTTCCGTCAAGAGGAAGGAAATTAGAATACATATCCGGATATTTAGTATTATTCATATGTCTGTTTTGATCCACGTCGCCGTAATGAACGCCGTAGCCGCCAACATCAAGAAGCTCGGAGGGCATCTTTATATGACCCAGCACAAGCTCGTTGGGGGTGCAGGTGGGAAGGTTAAGATCGAAATCATTTACCCTCACAAGCGCGCGGCTTTCCGTATCTATCAGCGCCCATACCGATATGGCCTTAGCGACCGAAGCACCGTCCTGGATCAGCTCATAGCATCTGAGGAATGAATATCCGCGGCTTTCGCAGGGATATGTGATGGCAGTAAGCGGAGTATAAGCGTGTATAGGACGGCTCACTTCCATCCTTATTCTGCTGAGAATAAAGCAGCGCTTCATATCTCTCAGCTCTTCGTAGGACATGTTGTTTTCCGTAAGCTGAGTTTGCGCCGCGCTTTGGATATATCTCATAAGCGAAGATGTTTTTGCTATACCGTTATAGTCAACGTCGTGTATGTCGACGAAAAGGTTGGTTTTGAATTCGTTCATTTTGTTCACCTCGTTTTTTCTACAATACAATATTACACCACCTCGAAGTTTTTTTCAATGCACATTTTGTAAATAAATTATTTTTTTTGTAGCTTTATACAAAAATTTCGGCTTAGGTGTCATTTCACCGTGAAACTTGCGATAAGTTTATACCGAAAACAACTTGAAAAGTATATCGGTAAATGCTATAATTGTGGCAAAATATGGAAAAATTAATTGCCTAAAGTGCAGAATGGAGAAAAAATGAAAAAGACGGTAAAATTTCTGATCCTCCTCTTTTTGCTATTTGCATGCTTGTCCACAGTAGCAGCGGCAGACAGTAAAGAGGGGGAGTATGTTATCAGTGCCGACAAGGACGGTTACTCGCTCTACTATTCGGGAGAGACAAGCTCCTACAGCAGTATCGGCGAATGTCTTGGCGCAATAACTGAGCCCATATCAATAAGGTTCGCCGATATAACTGCAGAAGAAGCTATCGTTCTTCCAAAGGGGGAATATGAGATTTCTGGAGAGCTTAATTCAAGCGGCGTTATATCGATACCAAGCGGAGCTTCGGTATCTATGAAGGATATGACCGTAACTCTCGGTAGCGAGGCTTATATTCGGGTTAAGGGGGGATCGCTGACAGTTGAATCCTCGTCGGTTATGGGCTCGGGACGGCTTATACGGCTTGACTATTCATCCTCATCAAGCCTTGATATAATCTCGGGATCGATTTTGGGCGAGTGTGAGGATGCGCTCATCAATATAGAAAACGGCCGTGCAGTTATAAGAGGCTCTGATATTGAGAACAAGGGCGGCGCGGCAATAAGAAGCGATAGCGAGCTATGCCTTCTCGGCTCACCAAAGATCAGCGGTGCGACCTATGGCATTATTCTCGAGTCGCCAATGTATATGGGTGCATATACAGAGGAGTATTATTCCACCTCGCCCCTCGCCGTTCAGTATATGGATACCTTTGCCGAAGGAACTCTCACCGAGATTTTTTACGAGTCAACAGAACGGTCTCTTGGAAATATCTCTCTGTATGATAAAGACGGAAAGCAGGCAAAGATAACTCATTTTTCGGATTGCAAGCATACTGCGGAGAAAAATTTCGGTGGGGTATATCTGCCTCATACCGTCAAGTTTTTCGTATGGGATAAGCTTGTAGCGGAGGAAAATCTCCTATCGGGAGAAAAAATATCTCTCCCCAAAGCCGAAAACATAATCGGCTATGAATTTGATAATTGGTATCTCGATCGGGACGGTGAGAATGCTTGTTCTTCGGATAAGCGCGTATACTCGTCCTTCTCGATTTACGGCATATATAAATTAAGTGCCCCCACCTTTACGGTATCATCCCTGGATTTTACCTATGATGGCAAGGAGCATACCCTGGCCTTTGATACTCTGTCTCATCCTCTGGAGGGCGGTTATTATACCTATACCTGGTATAAAGACGGAAAAGAAATATCCGCCCTAAGTCAGATAACCTTGCGGGATGTTGCGGATAGCGGAATATATTCTTGCAGGGTTACCTACAACCTCGGGGGCAATTCTGCCTCGGTTTTTGCCGAGAATATTAAAGTTAATATTAGAAAGAAGTCGGTTGATATTCCGACAATACCCTCGGTAAAGTATAACGGACTTCCTCAGTATCCAAAGATAGATGCAAGTGAGCTTTACAGATGGGAGACCGTATCGGGCGAGGATGCGGGCCTCTATCCCGTTACACTTACGCTCATCGATCCCGATAATTATTCCTGGAGCGTGGGCAGTGACAGCTCCGTCACAGTCGATTTTGAAATTACCAAGGCTGAAAACGGTTGGGTAACCGATCCGTCTGCCCGTAGCTCTTATATAGGCTTTCCCCTGGAGATATCCGCCGTTTCTCTTTTCGGCGAGGTAGAATTTTTGTATTCCGCTACAGAAAACGGAATATACACTGCGGACGCTCCTTCCAGTGTGGGAAGCTACTACGTAAAGGCTACTGTATCGGAATCGTCAAACTATTCATCTCTGGTCTCATCTCCCATTTTATTCAGCATCCTTCCCGAGGAGGTCATAGGCCTTGAGCCGATAACTCCGCCGTCAAAGACCGAGTATTTCGCCTTTGATAAATTTGATATGTCGGGAATGGAGATCGCCGCAGTATACAATAGCGGCCGCAGAGAAGTATTATCCCCAACAAGACTCACCTGTGTGTATAACGATGGCAAAAGCTTAAGAGTAGGAGACACCTCGATAGTGATAGAATACCTTGGCGCCAGCCTTCAGATTCCGGTATCGGTCTCGCCCCTTTCCTACGATCTTTCGGATTTTGGATTTGCAAATCAAAGTATAATCTATGACGGGAATTATCACACAGCTTCATTGACTGCAGAAAAGATAATAGGTCTTGACGGTATTCCCCTTGCCTATGAAATTATCGGCGGCGGCAGAGATGTGGGAGAATATACAGTATCCGTCATCTTTTCGGGCGAAAGCAGAGATTATACTATACCGGATAAAATTGATGTCACCCTCACGGTCTTGCCCATGGAGGTGGAGCTTATCTGGAGCGATACGCAATTTGTATACGATTCATCCCCAAAGCTTCCCAAGGCATACTTTACCGACGCTATGGGTGTGAAGAGAGAGGTGACAGTTTGCGGCTCTGCAATATTTGCAGGTGATAACTACTCAGCAACCGCATCTGCTTATTCGAAAAATTATACCTTCAAAAACCCCACTTGCCAATTTAGCATAGCTAAGGCAGATTACGATATGTCGGGCATCAAATGGTCCGCCCCCTCGCTCATATATAACGGTGAGGTGCAGGAGGTGGTTTTAGAAAACCTTCCTGCAGGCGTCAGCGTTGTGGGATATACCGATAATCGCGCCACGAATGTAGGTAAATATGCTGCTACCGCCTCCTTGAAATACGATGAGCGAAACTATAACCCTCCCATCGCCCCATCCTATGAATGGGAAATAAAACCCGCGCAGTATGATATGTCTCTCCTCGAGCTTATATCGGCGGAGTATGAATATGACGGCGAGGAGCATTTTCCCATATTACGAGGCAATATTCCTACAGGCGCTGACGGAACAACCCCATCCTACAGCTTTACCCGCGGCGCTACCAATGTCTTAGACGGAGAAGTAACCGTCACCATATACTTTACTACCGAAAGCAATAACTACCTTGCCCCCTCGCCCATGACCGCCAAGGTAAAGATAATCCCTAAGGGGATCAACGTTACGTGGGCGACCGACAACTTTGTCTATGACGGAAATGTCAAATCACCTACCGCCTCCTCTCCTTTTGTCGAAATAAAGGTCAGCGGCGGCAATATCAATGCGGGAGGCTATACCGCTACCGCAGAGTCACTTGATCCTAACTACGCGGTGATAAATTCAGCCTTTCCATACGAAATAGCCAAGGCCGAAAACTTCTGGATCGTAGAGCCGAGTATAAATGACTTCTACGAAAGCGGGTCTCCAAGCCCGACAGCAACACCTTATTACGGAATAGCAGAATACAAATACTATTCCGACCCTTCTTTCAAAAATGAAATATCACCAACTACCCCCGGACAGTATTACATGATGGCCACCGTACCCGAAAGTGAAAACTATCTTCCTCTCTCTGCCTCTCCCATAAGCTTCACCTGCATAGAGGTGGTGCCCCTAGGAATGCGCGCAGAAGTAAACGAAGAGCTTACAGCCTTTTCGTCGGCAGAAAGCGCCCTATCGGTGTATCTTATGCATAACGATGGCAGCGAGATTTTGATCCCAGCAAATTCGGTATTGGTAAAATATCAGAACGGCAACTCCTTCCAATGTGCCGATACGCATGTAGAAATATCTTACGGCGGCTTTACCGAGATAATACCCATCACGGTTGCCCCCGCAATCTATGACATTTCCTCTGTGTATTGGGATAATACGGAGGTTGAGTATACCGGCGAGCCACATGCTCCCTATCTCTTGGGTCTCCCTGAAGGAATAGAAATTGTGGGTTACGTAGGAGAAGCAGGCATTGCCGCCGGAGAGTATACCTTTTCCGTTATTATCTCCTATGACGAGAAAAACTATCTCTCCCCTCAAATCCCCGATTGCACCTTGACTATAACGAAAGCCAAGCTTGCCATTCCCTCTGATATAAAAGTGGAATATAACGGATCATCGGTTGCCCTTCCGTCAAGCTCCCTTTACGTAATAGCATCGGGATCCGAAATTAAAAACAGCGGCGAATATATGGTGACCTACACTTTAACCGACAGCAACAATTATGTATTCGAGAATGGAGATATAGAATGCAAATCCAGAATAACAGTATCTCCACGAGAATTAAAGGTGACCGTAGCGGACTTTAAGCTATATTGGCTCGAAACCGATATCCTGACCTCTTATACCGTAGAAGGAGAAGTAGTCGATGGCGATTCGCTGGATATTTACTATTACGTTGAGGATGAAAAAATATATGCAAAAACCGATAACCCGAATTATTCCTTGACAGTAGAGCCGGGAGCCCTCGAGAGACTGCCGTACCCAAGCGATGAGATGAGGGGAAGGCTGATAATCGCTGCTCTCCTATTTGTGATACTTATCCTCCTGTTGATATTGGTATTCAAAAAGAGAGGGGACATATACGATATTATTTGCATGTTACGCGCCAGAAGAAAGCATCGACAAGGAACAGGATATATAAACAATGCACCTACGTCGACAGTAACCGATATAATATCAGTAGACGCGGTAAGCGAGAAGCTTCCTACGTTATCTTCGGATATATCGGAAAAGCATTGTACGAAACCCGCCTTGGATATAGCAAGCCAGGATACTTCCGGCATTGCTTTGGATATAGTGAAAGTAGATTCTTCAAAACCTGTTTTGGATATAGAGAAGACAGAACTATCAACAGAACTATCAATAATTCCACGGAGTTCGGTACTGCCGATTGCGCCTATAGTTAATATTCCCGCAAGCACAATAGCAAGCTACGATAATACTTATGACATAGCTTCCAAGAACGATCTGTCTGATAAAGGTAATACAGAAAGTGCCGCTTTTGAAAATCCCTCATCAAATACAGATAACACCAATGACACTAAGTCAAATGATCATCTCCCTGATGAGGAAAATGATATTGCGGAACCGGATCTCAAGACAGCTCAATCTAATATTGACACACCTGAAGAATCGGTAGAAAGCCAAAGCAATGAAGAATACACTGCGGACAATACAGAAGCTTCCGAATCCAAAGAGCCGAGCATAGAAATCAAAATGGAATATGCAAATTCTGTTATAACCAATGAAATGGCTCGCAAATTAATAAAAGACGAGAGGGAAGTGATATACACAAGCGGCAAGGTAAAATCTATAATAAACGTAGATACACTCAGCCGAAGCTTTGTTGCCGACGATCGCGTTGATGTTAATATACTAAAGAAAAAGAGCCTCGTGCCTTACGATACCAATTACATTAAGGTTCTTGCAAGAGGAGCAATAGATAAGCCGCTTCATGTTTTTGCAAACGAGTTCAGCCTTGCTGCAGTAAAGATGATCCTGCTCAGCGGAGGAGAAGCAATACGCGTAATCAGCGAAAAGTCAGAAAAAAATAAAACAAAAGATTAAAACCTATTGAAAAAGGCGTTATAAAGTGATAGAATAGATAAAGTAAATTATCTATGAAGGAAGCACTTTATGACGCCTGAAATTTTATACAAGTCTCATAATGCAATAGTTATATATAAGCCGCCTATGATGCCATCGCAATCTGATATAAGCGGAGACGAGGATGCGCTTGCCATGACCTCGGAGCTGTTAAAAGCAACAGGCGAGAGGGAAGAGTTATATCTTATAAACCGTTTAGATAGAGTAGTTTCGGGGCTTATGATATTCGCAAGAAACAAGAGCTATGCCAAAAAGCTCTCGGCAATACTCTCTGAGGATTCCTTCTCAAAGGAGTATTTTGCCGTTATTGACGGTGTCGTTGAGAGCGGCGAGATGGTCGATTGGCTTGTAAAGGATTCTGCTATAGGTAAGGCTATCGTTCGCAAGGAAGGCGATAAAGGAGCAAAGGAAGCTATCCTTGACCTTGAGCTTTTAGAAACGGTAAACTATAAAGGAAAAGAAAAAAGCTTAGTTCACGTAAAATTAAAAACAGGCCGCTTCCATCAGATACGTGCCCAGCTTTCTTCGCGAGGCTCGCCGCTTACAGGAGATAAAAAGTACGGTAGCCGTGATTTCGGTGCAAGACATCCCGCGCTTTTTGCTTATCATCTTTCGGCTCTCGTAGACGGTGAAAAAATAGAAGCAAAAAGGCTTCCGGATATCGATAAATATCCGTGGAACTTATTTTCTGCTGAAAAATATAGTGTGAAAATGGAGTGGTGACGATGACAGAGAAGTTATATTACCAAGATTCATATATATCCGAATTTTCTGCCGGAGTATTATCCGTTACAGAGGTATCTGACGGATATGATATAGTGCTTGATAAAACTGCGTTTTTCCCCGAGGAGGGCGGACAGAGCGCAGATAGCGGATATATGGGTGACTTAAAGGTAAAATACGTTTACGAGAAGGACGGTGTGATCTATCACAAGACTGATGCCGCGCCCGATGGGAATGTTGTTTTTTGCAAAATAGATTTTAACGAGCGATTCGATAAAATGCAGCAGCATACCGCCGAGCATATTCTTTCGGGTGTCATACATAGTCTTTTCGGTTATGAAAACGTAGGTTTCCATCTTGGCGATGACGTAGTAACCTTTGATATAGACCATCCCTTGACGAGAGAGGAGCTGGATAGAGTAGAGGATCTTGCCAATGAGGCGGTATTCAGAAATATCAAGGTAGAAGCTTTCTTTCCGACTAAAGAAGAATTAAAAAACGAGACATACAGATCAAAGCTTGATCTTACGGAGAACGTGAGGCTGGTGAAGATAGGTGACGTTGACAGCTGTGCCTGCTGCGCACCCCACGTAAAGTACACAGGCGAGATAGGCTTGATCAAGTGCCTTGATTTTATGCACCATAGAGGCGGTGTTCGTATCACTATGTGCGCAGGAAATCGCGCCTTAAAGGATTATAGAGAAAAATACAGAAACATACGTGAGATATCGGCCATTCTTTCCGAGCCACAGCATACTACCGCGGAGGCGCTTGGCAGATACGTTTCAGATAAGGAAAAGCAGAAGCTTGAGCTTAAAACTATAAAGCGCGTGTATGCGGAATCCTTAGCAGATAACGTTTCTTCAGATGGCAATCTCGTCATCGTCCTTGATCACGTGGGAATGGACGAGCTTCGCGATTTTGCAAATAAGGCTGTAAGCCGCGTTGAAGGAATACTCGTCGCCCTTATCGGCTCTGATAAGGACTATAAATACGTTATGGCGTCCCGCAGTATAGATCTTCGCGCCAAAGCGAAGGAAATAAACGAAAAGCTTTCGGGCAGAGGCGGCGGACATCCCCAGATGATCCAAGGTTCATTGTTTATTGACCTCGAAACCATAAAGGCCTATTTTAACTGCTGATAAAAAACGAGGCGCATATTCTGCGCCTCGCTTAGATTTCGTATTACGGTATAAGGTTCAGGACTAATTGACTCTTCGTGGGATTTATCTGGGTCAGCTTAATTCCCGCCGAAGAAAGCATCCTTCTTGATGCTCTCATAAAATCGGTATCGTGATATTTATCCGAAAGGTATATGACCTCGGTGATTCCCGATTGGATTATGGCCTTTGCGCATTCGTTGCAAGGGAAGAGAGCGACGTACATCTTTGCTCCCTTAAGGGATTTTCCGCCTGCATTGAGAATGGAGTTAAGCTCTGCGTGAACAACGTAAGGATATTTCGTATTTTCCTCGTCGCCCTCTCTGTCCCAAGGATACTCGTCGTCTGAGCAGCCCTGAGGAAATCCGTTGTAGCCTGTAGAGAGAATTCTGTTTTCCTCATCCACAATACAAGCTCCCACCTGGGTGCTGGGATCCTTTGATCTCTTTGCCGCCAGAAGGGCAACCCCCATAAAATATTCGTCCCAAGTAATATAATCGTTTCTTTTAGCCATGTTAAAGTCCACCTAACTGAAATATATCAGTATTTTATCATACTTTTTTTGTTATGTCAATATTTATTTGCGAGGAGGTAAAAATCTTATGGAGATAAATGAATATAAAAATTGTAATCTGTGCCACAGAAGATGCGGTGTTAACCGATATGACGGCGTAGGATTTTGCCTTATGCCAAGCGAGGCATACGTAACTCGCGCGGCGCTTCATATGTGGGAGGAGCCGCCTATTTCAGGAGAATGCGGATCGGGAACTGTCTTTTTTGCGGGATGCTCTCTCCGTTGCGTATTTTGTCAGAACAGAGATATTTCAAGACGCCCTGTGGGAGAGGCAGTTAGCGTAGAGAAGCTTTCCGATATAATGCTTCGTCTCCAAGGTGAAGGCGCACATAACATAAACTTCGTGACTCCGACCCACTATGCTCCAACAATCCGCCTGGCTACCGAATTAGCAAGGACTAAGGGGCTTAACATACCCATCGTATACAACACAGGATCTTATGATACGGTTGAGACCATACGTTCTCTTGATGGCATTGTTAATATATATCTACCAGACTTAAAATACTACAAAAGTTCAACATCCAAGAAATATTCCGCGGCAGAAAATTACGTAGAATGTGCAAGAGAGGCTATAGCCGAAATGTACAGGCAGGTAGGAGATCCTGTTTTTGATAATGATGGAATCCTTCTTTCGGGCGTAGTCGTGAGAATTCTGTTGCTCCCCGGTCACCTAGCCGAAGCAAAGCTCTCATTAAAATACCTTGTTGATACTTACGGCGACGGAATATATGTAAGCCTTATGAATCAGTATACGCCGATGCCGGGAATGTTAGCCCCGCTTAACCGTAAGGTAACGCACTCCGAATATGAGGATCTTTTATCCTATGCAGAGAAGCTCGGGCTTAAAAACGGCTTTTATCAGGACTACGGAACTGCCAAGGAAAGCTTTATCCCTCCCTTTGACGGTCAGGGCGTCACAGAGTAAAATAAAAAGATTTATATAAACAGCTGTTAGAATTTTGAATAAAAAGCTACCCATTATCTTTCTGTTGGATAATGAGTAGCTTCTTTTATTTACTGTTGTTTTTGCTTATCTCTTAAGCGATAATCTCTTGAACGCTTTTTCTTTATATAAACGTTATATATCGCCAGCGAGAGAACGGCTACGATAATAGTAGCGCTTGTAATATGAATCCAAAGCTCTGTGGAATTCTCGGTTTTGAGGGATTCCCAAAGAGAATTTATATGCGCCTGAATATCAATACTCTCATCGCGGTAGAAATCTTCGTAAGCAGGGTTGTAGGAATAATTTGCGTTAGCCTCATCCTTGCTCTTTCCGTAGAGAATATCCCATGCAGAGATAGCGTCGGTATCATAATTGTAGGAAAGCAATTCCTTATACTCGGGATCGCTCGTAACGGCTGTATTAGGAGAAGCATAGCCGATATAAAGCGCATTTGCTCTCGCCGCTTTAAGGGATATCATATAGTTGATATATTCGTGAGCAACGTCGGGATTCTTTGATGTTTTAAGAATACACATTGCATCTACGAAATAGTTAGTTCCTTCGGTTGGGTAATAGAAGTTGAGATCTTCGTTTTCTGCCGCCATTGTAAGGAAGTCGCCTGCAAAGTAGGGAGCAATATACGCCGATGCGCCCTTCATTTTATTGAAGATCTCATCGTTTACGTATCCCTGAAGCAGAGGCTTCTGCTCCTTGAGAAGCTCGAGGGCATAATTCCAATCCTCTGGATCGGAGGAGTTAATATCAATATTATTCCAATACATCGCAGTGCCGAAGGCATCGCGGGGATTGTTAAACTGAAGGATCTTACCCTTATACTTTTCGTTCCAGAGAAGTCCCCAGCTTTGATCTGCAACGTCCTCCTCGTCAACAAATTCGGAGTTGTATATAATTCCAAGCATACCGTAAGTGTAGGGAACAGAATATTTGTTCTCGGGATCGTAGGGCATATTCTTGAAATCATCCGAAATATTACCGTAATTGGTCAATTTATCGAAATCTATGGGGGACAAGAGATCGTTTGCGATCATTTTCTGGATCATATAATCGGATGGAATCACAATATCGTATGCTACCGCGCTATTTGTAATTTTTGCATACATATCCTCGTTGGTAGCATAGGTAGAGTAATTTACTTTGATATAAAATCCGTACTTGTCCGCAAGCTCCCGGTTGAAGTAGTCCTCAAAACCTGCGTTAACGTCATAAAGACCGTACTCCTCGTCATCCTCGTCGGAAATATATTCGCCCCAGTTATAAACGTTCAAGGTTTTTGTGGGGTATTTTGACTTAGGAGCTTCGCTATCCTCATTACAGGAGGTAAGTCCTATCATAAAGGAGATTACGAGCAAAAGAGAAATTATTCTTGTAAGCTTCATTTTGTCGCGCCTCCTTTTTTCTTCTTCTGAGAGGTGCCCTTCGCGCCCTTAACGTTGGATATGATGAGAAGGGTAAATACAGTGATAATGATAATGGTAGAAAGAGCATACATATCAGGCTTTACAGTCTTCTTCGTCATAGAGTAAATGAGAAGGGGAAGCGTCTGGAAATTGGAAGGGCTTACGAAGTAAGAAATAACGAAGTCGTCAAGGGAAAGAGTGAATGCCATTACGAGTCCTGAGATAACTCCGGGCATAATATTAGGCAGTTTTACCTTAAAGAATGCTTCAGCAGGGGTACAGCCAAGATCAAGTGCAGCCTCGGTCAGTGTTTCGCCAAGCTCGTTAATTCTGGGTAATACGGAAAGAATAACGTAGGGAAGACAGAAGGTGGTGTGAGCAATAAGCATCGCGCCAAAACCGATGGAATCGTAATCCTCAATCTTGAGAATAGCCACTACTGCGGCAAAGAAAAGCATAAATGAAACACCGGTAACTATATCCGGATTCATCATGGGAACGTTAGTAACCGAATTGATTGCGCTTTTCAGCCATTTTGATTTCATTCGGTATATTCCTTCCGCCGCCGCCGTTCCTATTACAGTTGAAAGCAATGACGAGCATACAGCAAGTATAAGCGTATTTCTCAAAGCAAGAAATGCAGTCTCATCAGAGAAAAGCTTTATATACCACTGAAGACTGAAACCCGTAAAATTGGCAGTGCTTTCCGAGTTATTGAATGAAAACAGAATAAGGGTAAGGATCGGTATATAGAGAATACCGAACACGATGCAAAGATAAATTCTGGAAGCATACTTTTTCATACGATTATACCTCCTTCATCTTCCTCGCCGAATTTGTTCATAATACTAATGGAAATGAGGATAAGTATCATCATAACCAGCGATATAGCGCCACCTATGTTGTAAGCGCCGGTAACGAACTGTCTCTCTATGGTATCGCCGATAAGCTCAAAGGTTCCGCCGCCAAGCTTTTGTGAGATATAGAAGGTGCTGATCGAAGGAACAAGCACCATAGTAACTCCGGAGATCACACCCGACATGGAAAGAGGGAATATAACCTTGGTTATAACCTGCATTGTATTGCAGCCAAGATCACTTGCCGCCTCCCACATATGCTTGTCTATCTTTGAAATGCAAGTATAGATAGGAAGTACCATATAAGGAAGGAAATCGTAAACCATACCGAAAATTACCGCGCCTTTAGTTCCTACTATATGCATGCTAGTGCCAAGCAATGTATTAAGAAGGCCGCCATCATCAAGTATTGCCATAATAGAGTAGGTTCTTATGAGCAGGTTTGTCCACATAGGAAGCATCAGGAGCATAACGAATATTTTCTGATGCTCAGGCTTTGCCCTTGCCATAATATAGGCCATAGGATAGCCTACAAGAAGGCATACAAAGGTTGCAATTACGGAAAGCTCGAAGGAAAGCAGAAATATGCTGACGTAGTCTCCAAGCGAGCGTATGTTCTCAAGGGTGAGAGCGCCGTTATCGTCCGTAAATGCATAATAAATAACTATAATCAGCGGCAGAATGATGAAAAGCACAGACCAGAAAATGTGTGGCGCGGCCGCTATTGAATGCATAATCGAACGTTTACTCTTCATTTTAGAACTCCTCTGCGGCATCAGCATCGGAAAGCTGATCAATTTCGTCGGAGAACGAAGAATAGTCGCCGAATTTTCCTGAATATTTGGACTTTTTCATAATGTGAATTGCTTCAGGCTCTATGAAAAGACCGATTGTTGCTTCAGGGGCTACATAGTCAGTGGATTGGATCATCCATTTGAAGCCTTTGATATCAACAATTATCTCGTAATGCACGCCCTTGAAGGTAACACTGGTTACCTTGCCGGTGAGCATACCGTTTTCCACAGGAACAACGTCAACGTCCTCTGGTCTTACAACAACGTCAACGGGCTCGTTTTTATCGAAGCCTCCGTCAACGCAATCGAAGGTATGAGAAGAGAAGCGAACCTTTTTATCCTCGAGCATAATGCCGTCGATAATATTACTTTCGCCTATGAAATCTGCAACAAATGCATTCTTTGGTTCGTTGTATATATCTGTAGGAGTACCAATTTGCTGTATTTCACCGTCAGCAATAACTACGACGGTATCGGACATGGAAAGAGCCTCCTCCTGATCGTGTGTTACGTATATGAAGGTAATGCCAACTGCTTGCTGTATTGTCTTAAGCTCGTTCTGCATATCCTTGCGGAGCTTCAGGTCGAGAGCGCCGAGAGGCTCGTCTAAAAGAAGCACCTTAGGATGAGAAACCAAGGCTCTAGCGATAGCAACTCTTTGTTGCTGACCGCCCGAAAGAGTGCTGACACTCTTGTTTTCAAAGCCTGAAAGCGCAACCATCTTCAGCATTTCGGTTACTCTTGTTTTTATTTCTTCTTCCGTCTTTTTCTTCAAGCGAAGCGGAAAAGCTATGTTTTCATAAACATTAAGATGAGGGAACAGGGCATACTTTTGGAATACTGTGTTTATATGCCTTTTATAAGCGGGGACTTCACTGATTTCCACCCCGTCAAAATAAAGCTGACCTTCGTCAGCAGTCTCGAATCCGCCAATAATACGTAACGTGGTTGTTTTTCCACAGCCGGACGGGCCAAGGAAGGTAATAAATTCGCCGTCTCTGATATAGAGATTCATAGAATTAATAACCTTTTCTCCGTCATACGACTTCGAGATTCCTTTCAACTCAATGAGCTTTGCCATTTTACTAAAATCTCAAATCCTTTCTTACCGAGCGAGCGCTCTTACTAACAGATAAATAAATTAAAATTAAAGTACCTGATAGCGTTAATTATAGCAAAAATGGACGGGATTTGCAATAGTTTTTTAATATTTTTTTCTAAAAAAATTTGGTTATAATCCCGATTAGGCGTATTTTTGCCGAGATTTTCTGAAAAAAACTCACAAAAGCTCTTAAAATCTCCGGAAATCTCGTAAAAACTCTTATTTTCTCGGATTTTCATATTTTTGCCACTTTTGAAGCTTATTTACCGTAGCAAATAAAAAAATCGCCATGAACCAGTACCCGTTTCCAAAGTTATATACAAGAAACATGGAAAACAAGCAAAGGGACGCGGTAAAGAAAAATGAAAGCATCTCTAATATCGCATAAGCCCGAAACCCCAGATCGAGATAGCTTATAGCGGCATATAGAAGTCGATACCCGTCATATCCGTCAATAGGCAGAAGGTTTGATATTGCGGTTGCAACATTTATAACTATGAATAATTCGCTGTATTCATCGAGACCGGCGTACAAAAGCATAAGAAGGGCGGCAAGCAGATTAAAGATAGGTCCCGAGGCATACTGTAGCATTTGCTGCAAATAAGAGAAGCATTCCTGCCCGGATATGCGCAAGCCGTTAAAAGTGCTTTTTGGCATTTCCCATCTTCCTGTTATGAAGAAAATACAGATAAGATGTCCAAGCTCGTGGATGATCATTGCGAGAATAGTTATTCCCGCGCCCACCGTTTCGTCAAAGCTGTATATGAGGCAACACCAAAAAACCACGGGTAATATACCTAGTATCAAATTGAATGCAGATCTTGTCGCCTCACAGATTTTCTTTCGGCTCATATAAGCTCCATTCTGCGTTAATGATCTTTTGATTTTAATTGATACTATGTATATTACCCGTGTGCATTGTAAATTCGTATTTTGATAAAAATTACTTTTTTTCTTTTGTTTTTTTGAGTCTGTTTTTAATTCTGCTCGGAATTATCACCGCAGAAGGCTTGGAAATCACGATTTCACCTTGCGATCTGGTGTCGATAATAAGAGATAAGCTCTCCTTATCAATTCCCACCACTGTAGCATTTCTGCGTTTGTCTCCATCGATATATTTTACCTTGGCATTCAGAAGCGCAAATTTGCTCACATAATACTTCTTGTGATTTTCCGTTGCCTTGATGTTGGAATAAGCCAAGAAGAATTTATCAAGAATAGTTTTGACCATCATCATTGCAAGCGAAGGATTATCCTTTTCAAAAATTCTTTTCACCGAGTCCTTGAGTCGGGGAGGAAAGTTTCTTTCATCGACTCTAGCGGCAAATGTTATGATGATATAGTCAAAGCTGTTAACATCCTTTATTTTTCCTTCAATTTGTGTGCCGCCGATTTTAATACCGTCGCAAAAGATATCGCTTACCCAACCGATTTTCAGGTCTTTTGAAGTATAAGACTCTAAAGCCTGCGTAAGCGCGACTACAGACATTGTGCCCAGTGACGCGGCTTGTGAAAGGAAGAATGACGGCCTCAAAATCAGAGATATAAAAATACCGTGCTCAAGCTCGCCTTCGCGAAGCTTGGTACCTGTGATCTCCGCAGTCGCCTGATACTCTGTGAATATTGCATATCTGTCAGGATAGCCCTGGATAGCATATTCCTTTGCCAGATCGGCGGTAGATGAAGCAAAATCTCTATATTCAATTTTTACGGTAGTTCCGTTTCCAACCTTTACGGTCGAATAGCTTCTTCCGTCTATAGCCATTGTGCTTCTCCTTTTTTGTAAATTTAACTTGTCAAATAAAAGACTTTTGGTAATCAATGTGATGCAATACCGCCTTCTTAGTGCTAATCACTAAATTGTTGGTCTTATTGGTAATACGCATCAGCTTTTTAATTATATAACAAAACGATTTATTTGTCAAGACTTGAAAAAATGAATAGCAAAATATTTTTTATGAAAATCACTTGAAAAAGACGTAGAAATATACTATAATAGTAGTTAATTACTCGTAAGCGAGCGAAAAAACGTTTAGGACAAATTTTATGGCAGAATCAAGAAAAAAGTATACAAGCATGAGTAAAGACGAGCTGAGGCTCGAATATAACAAGATAAAAGAAGAATACGATCGATATTGCGATCTGGGCTTATCCCTTGATTTATCCCGTGGAAAGCCCAATTCCGATCAGCTGGACATAAGCCTTCCTTTGCTTTCCGAGGCGCGCCCGAGAGAGAAGTGCTTCTCCATAAACGGAGTTGATTGCCGTAACTATGGAGTTCTTGATGGAATTCCGGAAATGAAAAAGCTTTTTGCAGATATGCTCGGTATAGATGAAAAATATGTTACCGTTGGAGGTAACTCATCTCTTCAGCTTATGTACGACACCCTTGCCCGTGCTATGCTTTTTGGTGTAGCGGGATCTGAGAGACCGTGGTGCAAGGAAGAGGGGCTTAAATGGATCTGCGTTGTTCCCGGATATGACAGACATTTCAAGATGACCGAATATCTTGGCTTTGAGCTTCTCTCTGTTAATATGACCGAAAGCGGTCCCGATATGGACGAGGTTGAGCGACTTGTCAAAGACCCGAGTGTAAAGGGAATATGGTGTGTTCCCAAGTATTCCAATCCTACAGGTAATACGTATTCCGACGAAACGGTTCGGCGTCTGGCAAAAATGGAGTGCGCAGCTCCCGATTTCAGAATAATGTGGGATAATGCCTATGCCGTTCACGATCTTGGAGATGAGACCGACGAGCTTTTGGATATTTTCACCGAAGCCGAAAAGTGGGGTAACGAAGATAGAATATTCTATTACGCGTCCACCTCAAAGATAACCTTCCCCGGAGGTGGCGTGGCAATGCTGGCGGCATCCGAGAGAAATCTTGCACAGATATCGACCTATCTTGGAGTACAGACTATAGGATATGATAAGCTTAATCAGCTTCGCCATACTACCTATTTCAAGGATAAGGAATCAATAAGGGCTCATATGAAGATTCTTGCCGATTTTATTGGAAGAAAATTTAATATTACCCTTTCTTCGCTTTCCGAGCTTGATGGACTTGGCATTGCAGAGTGGACACATCCCAGAGGTGGATATTTTATCTCTCTTGATGTAATGGAAGGCACCGCTCGCAGGGTATACGAGCTATCTAAAAATGCGGGTGTAACTCTTACCACAGTTGGTGCAACCTATCCGTATGGCATAGATCCAAATGATAGAAATTTAAGAATAGCTCCCACATATCCAACAGATGCGGAGGTTGAATGTGCCAGCAAAATTCTCGTTGTTGCAGTAAAAATGGCGGCAATCGAAAAAATAATGATGCAATAAAATAGAGCAGTCGGAGCGATTTTTTTCGCTCCGACTGCTTTTGCAAACGTTCGGGTAAGATTTATAATCTCCCCGAGCATTTGAGTGGAAAAATATTTGTAGATCAGTTAATATTATCGCGGAATCCTCGCCCCATGATCTCGCTTGTTTTTGTAATGATAATGAAGGAATGAGGATCAATCTCATTCACCGCCCTGCGAAGGCGAATTGCTTCGGAGCGTCGGCATACTGTCATAATGACCGTCTTTCCCTCGTGAGTATATGCGCCCTCAGCATTGTATACCGTAGCGCTGTGCGCCAACTTATTTGTAATAAACTCATTTATTTCATCCGGCTTTGTTGTTATGATGGTGAAGGATTTGCAAAGGTTAATTGAGTCTATGATATCGTCGATGATGAATATTTTAGCAAATAATCCTAGGAGCGAGAACAATCCGGTTTGCGCATTAAACCCGATAGTATCTCCGGAAAAATCAATAAAGGTTGCAAGCGCAATGAATATATCCGTGAAAAGCAATGCGGTACCAACGTTAATATCGGTTTTTTTCTTGAATATGAGAGCAATAATATCAGTTCCTCCGGACGATGCTTTGAGCTTGAAGAGTATAGCCGAGCCAACTCCGGTAAGAAGCACCGCGTAAACCAACTCCAGAAGTGGCTCACCGGTCAGTTTTCCGTTGAATGGAAAAATTTCAGTGTTAGTGGTAGGGAAGATATTTTCAAACAAAAGGTTTTCCAGTGAAATCATCAGCGAGCAATAGCAGGTAAGTATTCCACAGTTCTTACCGAGAACGATAAATCCGATGATCAAGAGCACAACGTTGATTGCAAGCATGTATGTTCCCTGAGAAATATCAAATGGGAGCGCATTGGCAAGTATAAGCGAAAGACCGCTGACGCCGCCTGTGGCAAAGCCGTTTGGAGTTTTGAAAAAGTGTATTCCTATGGCTGTGAGCAGTATTCCAAGGTTAACGTACAAAAAATATTTTATATTTTTGGGATTAAAGAATTTGCCGTTTTTTTCGTCAAAGGTAACGATGACCTCTTCGGTCTCTTCTTTGATCTGCTGTTCGGATTCTGCGGTTTTCATATCGCGCTCCTTGTAAGAAAAAGAATTTTTACAACATAATTATACACCCTTTTTGTCGAATGTCAAGAGGAATTTCAGCAAAAAAATAATAAATTAAAACTTCTTTTTCGAAAGACGATTTTTTCTTGACAAATCAAGGTAAAAATGTTAAAATAAATAGGTAGTTCAGATGAAAACGGTCTTTTGCCGAAAGGAAATGTTATGACTAAAAGCGAAATCAAAGAAAGAATAGATTTTTTAAGAGAGCAGATCGAATACAACTCAAAGTTGTATTATGAAAACGACGCTCCCGTTATTTCAGACTATGAATATGATATGATGTTCCGTGAGCTTACCGAGCTTGAGGAACAAAATCCAGAATATCAGGCACCCGATTCTCCTACTCATAGAGTCGGCGGAAAGGCACTTGATAAATTTGAAAAATTTACTCACAACGTCAGAATGGGAAGCCTTACCGACGTATTTTCTATGGAAGAGCTTAAGAGCTTCCTTGACGGAGTAGAGAATGTTCTCGGACATACGCCAGATTATTCTGTAGAGCCTAAAATAGACGGACTTTCGGTTTCCTTAACCTATCGTGACGGAATATTCGTTCAGGGCGCAACGAGAGGTGACGGACTTGTAGGAGAGGACGTTACAGAGAATTTGCGCACCGTAAAATCCATTCCCTTGAAGCTCAGCGAGCCTATTCCGTACCTATGTGTACGCGGAGAGGTATATATGCCAAGAAGTGTTTTTGACGAGCTCAATGAAAAACGCGAAATGAGGGGAGAGCCTCTTTTTGCAAATCCAAGAAATGCAGCCGCCGGCTCGCTCCGTCAGCTAGATTCTAAAGTATGCTCCGAAAGAAAGTTGGATATATTTATTTTCAATATCCAAGAGGGAAGTCTGTATATGGACGGAAGAGAGCCTTCATCTCATAGCGAAGGACTTGACAGACTGGAGGAGCTTGGCTTTACCACCGTGAAAAACAGAATAGTAGCCCGCGGATACGAAGAGATCAAGGCGCACGTAGACCTACTTGGAGAAAGCAGAGCGACGTCTCCTTACGATATGGACGGCGCAGTTGTCAAGCTTAATGATTTTGATGAGAGGGTGACCCTCGGAGAAGGCACAAGCACTCCAAAATGGGCGATAGCATACAAATATCCACCGGAGGAAAAGGAAACAAAGCTTTTATCTATTGATATTCAAGTAGGAAGAACGGGTGTGCTCACCCCCATTGCAAATCTTGCCCCTGTAAGACTTGCAGGAACTACTGTTGCGAGAGCAACCCTCCATAACGATAGATTTATCCAGGAAAGAGATATTCTGATCGGCGATACAGTAGTGGTAAGAAAAGCGGGAGAAATAATTCCCGAAATAGTCAGATCTATATCCAAGGACAGAGACGGCACGGAGAGCAGGTTTATAATGCCATCGCTTTGCCCCTCCTGCGGTCATCCCGTGATAAGGGACGAGGCAGGTGACGGTGTTGCCGTAAAATGCCCAAGCCCCACTTGTCCCGCTCAGCTTTCGAGAAGCATTACTCACTTTGCATCAAAGGGCGCAATGGACATTGAAGGCTTAGGTCCTCAGGTTGTTGAACTTCTGCTTTCTGCAGGCGTCATCAAGGATGTTGCGGATCTTTATACGGTAAAGCCCGAGGACGTATCGTCGCTTGAAAGAATGGGAGAGAAGAGCGCTAAAAATCTTGTCGCCGCTATTGAGAACTCAAAGGAGCGCGGCCTTGAAAGGCTTCTCTATGCCCTTGGTGTCAGACAGGTCGGCGAGGTGGCTGCCGAGGAGATCGCAAGAAAGATGCGAACGATTGAAAATCTGTTTTCAGCAACCTACGAGGATTTTGTGTCTATCGCAGATATAGGTGATATCACAGCAAAAGAACTGCTTGACTTTTTCTCTCAAGAAAGCACAAAAACATTGATTGAAAAGCTCCAGACCTATGGTGTTGACACAAATGCAAAATCGGAGGAAAGAAGCGATAAATTCGCGGGTCTTACCTTTGTTTTGACAGGAACACTTCCTACAATGACAAGAGATGAGGCGTCAGCGATCATCAAAAAAATGGGCGGCAAGGTTTCGGGATCCGTTTCTAAAAAAACCTCTTACGTTGTTGCAGGCGAGGAGGCAGGCTCAAAGCTTACCAAGGCAAATGAGCTTGGTGTCACCGTTATAGATGAAGCCACCCTTCTTGAAATGTGCAAGTAAATTCGTTTTTTCAATATACCGATAACCCCAAAATAGCCCGTCGATATTTTCGGCGGGCTGTAATCTTTATGCTCATCTTTTTTAAAAATGTTGAGCCCCTACCCCAACATTTAATATAGAACCATATTAAATACAAAAATCACACGGAGCTGTTAATGTTATAATTTTCTTTGTTTGCGGATGGGGAAGAGATAGCTCAAAGCAGTGAAGCCTATAGCACTCATTTTCAACTCTTTTCCCGTACAGAAAATCTGCCACAAGCGGATGACCGATGTGAGAAAAATGAACTCTTATCTGATGAGTCCTTCCGGTATGCAGGATTACTTCAACCAGCGACTCGCCTTCGTTTTCCTCGATAACCTTGTATTCCGTAATAGCTCTTTTTCCATCTGCCGCGACGATCCTTTTGATTTCGCCCTCGGCAATTCTTCTGATAGGCGCATCAATAACACCGCTCTTGTTTTCTAAAATTCCTGCAATTTTTGCAATGTATTTTTTGCGAAATTCCCCTCTTTTCATACTGGCCGAGAGCGCCGCCGCTGAGTAGGCATCTTTTGCCATCAGTACTATGCCGGACGTATCTCTATCAAGTCTGTTGATCGACCTGAAGGTATGCTTGCCATCAAAATAAGCCATAATGCCGTTTGCCAGCGTGGGCAAAGAATTTCCCTTTGACGGATGTGTCGGCATATTGCGTGGCTTATTAACAGCAATCATCCATTCGTCCTCATAAATTATATTCAGCGGCATATCCATAGGCGGTATTCCCTCGCTTACCTCATCGGGCAAATTGATCAGCACCTCATCTCCGGGGCTGACGGTAGCTCTCATAGTCACAATGCTACCGTTAATAGAAACGCCTCCATATTTTACCCTCTTAATAAGAGTTGCCGTCAGTCCATTTTTCAATAGGAACTCTTTAATATTCGTGTCCTTTTCGTTTTTTGAAATTATTTTTATGCTTTCCACAAATAGCTCCTGTAATGTTAGTTATCTAAATTATACACCATTCTTTTCTCAAAGTCAATCCCGATGAGGCTGCGAGTATAATTTTATATGCAGTTGAAAAAACGCAAAAAGGCACTCTGCCAAAAAAGAAAAAAAGAATAATTCTTTATGTTAATTTATTGAATAATTCTTTGTGTTAATTTATTTACTTGACAAAAATAAAAATAGATGGTATAATATGTATTCGGTAGTAAATGTTACTTTACAAATATTCTAATCTAAGAAAGGCACGGTCAAAAGAATTGGCAATCAGTAAGACTAAAAAACAAGCTTATGGCGATCAAAGCATTAAGAGTCTGAAGGGCGAGGAGCGAGTCAGGTTAAGACCTGCGGTTATCTTCGGATCGGACGATATAGAAGGTTGCCAGCACTCGTTTTTCGAAATACTTGCAAATGCAGTTGACGAGGCGCGTGAGGGATACGGCTCTAAAATTATAGTAAAAAAGTACCGCGATCTTTCTCTTGAGGTTGAGGATTTTGGTAGAGGTGTTCCTCTCGGGTATAATGAAAAAGAGAAGAGATGGAACTGGGAGCTTGTTTTCTGTGAGCTTTATGCAGGCGGTAAGTACGATAACAACGAGGATAATTCTGCTTATGAGTTTTCCCTTGGACTTAACGGTCTCGGCGCAACCGCTACACAGTATTCATCGGAATATATGAACGTATATTCTTATAACGGTACGACCCTTTCGGAGATGAACTTTAAGGTCGGTAAGCCCCACGGCAAGCTTAAGGTTAAAGATATTCCTGCAGGCGGTAAAAAGCAGGGAACTATAATCAAATGGCTCCCCGATCTCAGCGTATTTAAGGAAATTGACATTTCCGTTGAATTCCTTGATGCAACCCTGCGTCGCCAGGCATTCGTAAATGCAGGAATTAGATTTGTCCTGGAAATAGAGAACGAAAAAGGAAAGTTTGATCATCGCGAATATTACTACGAAAACGGTGTGGCGGATTATATAGCAGAAATAACCGAAGGCGTAACTATGACGCCTCCTGTATTATGGTCTATGGAGACAAAGGGTAGGGACAGAGCGGACATGCCCGAATATAAGCTAAAGGCTGAGGTGGCATTCTGCTTTGCGAAATCCGGAAGCGCTGAGTATTATCATAACTCATCCTTCCTGGAGCACGGCGGTTCTCCCGATACAGCCGTAAAAACCGCATTTGCAGCAATTCTTGATAAATATGCCGCTGCTCAGAAAAAATATCATAAGGGCGAGAGTAAGATTGCCTTCCAGGATATTGCGGACAACCTCTGTGTTATCGTGAATTCCGCATCTACCCAGACCTCTTATGCAAACCAGACTAAAAAGGCCATTACAAACGCATTTATCAAAAAAGCTCTTACCGATTTCATCAAGGAGCAGCTTGAAATATATCTAACCGAAAATCAGACGCAGGCAACTACGATCATTAATCAGGTTCTTATCAACAAGCGCGCAAGAGAAACCGCCGAGAAAACCAAAATAGAAGTAAAAGGCAAGCTCACAGGCTCAATGGATATCTCCAACAGAGTGGAGAAGTTCGTGCCTTGCAGATCCAAGGACCCCAACGTACGCGAGGTTTACATCGTAGAGGGTGACTCGGCTATGTCAAGCTGTAAGCTGGGTAGAAATGCAGATTTCCAGGCTATCATTCCCGTACGAGGAAAAACACTCAACTGTATGAAGAGTAGCTATGAGAAGATATTCGCCAGCGATATTATAGTAGATCTTCTGAAGGTTATCGGTTGCGGAGTAGAAGTTAAAAATATAAAAAAATCCAGCCTGACCGCGTTTGATTATAATCATCTCAAATGGAACAAGATCATAATTTGTACCGATGCGGATGAGGACGGATTCCAGATCAGAACACTGCTGCTTACGATGTTTTATAAGCTTCTCCCAACGCTTATTGAAAAAGGCAAGATATTCATCGCCGAATCTCCCCTCTTTGAGATCAATTCGGGCAGCGAAACCTATTTTGCATATAATGAGCAGGAAAAGGTCGAGATACTCAAAAAGCTTGGTAATAAGAAATTCACCATTCAGCGCTCAAAGGGACTGGGTGAAAACGAACCCGATATGATGTGGCGCACAACGATGTGTCCCCAGACAAGAAGGCTGGTTGCAGTGACTCCTACCGATGCTGAAGCAACGGTAAAAATGTTCGATGTTCTTCTTGGCGATGCAATTGCCGAGAGAAAGAAATTCATAGCCGAAAACGGTCATCGTTATATAAAAGACGCAGATATCTAAAGAAAAAAGAAAGCAGAAAGGCTTATTAAAATGGCAACACTTAAAAAATCAACAAAATTTAAAGGCGTAAAAGGCCCTCTTCTTACAATAGTTATGGACGGCGTAGGTATCGCTCCCGATAACGGTGCAAATGCAGTTGCGGCAGCTCACACACCTACACTTGATATGCTTATGAGCAAATATCCCACCCTTGCTATTAAGGCTCACGGAACAGCTGTTGGACTTCCCAGCGACGATGATATGGGTAACTCCGAGGTCGGTCACAACGCTCTTGGTTCAGGTCAGGTATTCGCGCAGGGCGCAAAGCTTGTTTCTCAGTCTATTGAGAGTGGCAAGATCTTTACATCAGATACATGGAAGACCTTGGTTGCGGGAGTAAAGACAAATGCATCTACACTTCATTTCATCGGTCTTTTCTCCGATGGAAACGTGCACTCTCATATCGATCACCTTAAGGCACTGATTGAGGCTGCAAAAAGAGAAGATGTAAAGTGTGTCCGTATTCATATTCTTCTTGATGGCCGTGATGTTGGAGAAACCAGCGCTCTCGATTATGTTTGCCCCTTTGAGGAATATATCGCAGAACTCCGTTCTTCCGACTTCGACATTGCAATCGCTTCCGGTGGCGGACGTATGCAGATCACAATGGATAGATATGAGGCTAACTGGTCTATGGTTGAGCGCGGTTGGAATACTCACGTTCTTGGCGAAGGCAGATATTTCGCTTCCGCAGAAGAAGCTATTATAACTTACAGAAATGAAACCAAGGTTATCGACCAGGATCTTCCTCCCTTCGTTATTGCAAAGGATGGTAAGCCCGTCGGAACTATCGAGGACGGAGACAGCGTCATCTTCTATAACTTCCGCGGCGACCGTTCCATTGAGATTTCCAAGGCATTTGAGTCGGGCGCAGAGTTCGATAAGTTCGACAGAAAGAGAGTTCCCGCAGTCCTTTATGCAGGTATGCTCGAATATGACGGTGACCTTCACATTCCTTCAAGATATCTTGTTAGTCCTCCCGAAATCACTAACACAATGACCGAATATCTCGTATCCGCAGGCATTAATCAGCTTGCTATTTCCGAAACACAGAAGTACGGTCACGTAACATATTTCTGGAACGGTAATAAATCCGGAAAGTTCTCCGAGGAGCTTGAAACCTATATTGAGATTCCCTCCGACGTAGTCCCCTTCGAGCAGAGACCTTGGATGAAATGCGCTGAGATCACCGATGAGCTTATCGCTTGCCTCAGAAGCGGAAAGTATAAATATCTCCGCGTTAATTTCCCCAACGGCGATATGGTTGGTCATACCGGATCATTCCTTGCTACAGAATGCTCTATGGAGGCTCTTGGTCTTCAGCTTGCAAGAATTCTTAAGATTGTCGATGAGCTCCAGGGCGTAGCGCTCATTACCGCCGATCACGGAAATGCCGATGAAATGTACGAAATCGACAAAAAGACAAAAGCGCCCAAGGCAGGTAAGGACGGCTCCTTCAAGGCAAAGACCAGCCACACCCTTAACCCCGTTCCCTTCATTATCTACGATAACGTTACCTCAGGCGAATATAAGGTTAAGCTTGGCAGAGAAGACTTTGGTCTTTCTTCCGTGGCCGCAACAACTGTAAATCTTCTCGGTTACGAAGCTCCCGAAATCTGGGATGAATCCATGGTAGAAATCTAATAGATAAATATTTGTAGCTTTGGCTTTTAAGCTAGTCAAATAAGTTGAAAACGCAAATAAACCAAAAAACACAAGTCGATCCTCAAAAAACGGAAAGGCTTGTGTTTTCTATTTGCTATTTTGATAAATATTGATTTATTCGGTTATTTAGTAGCCTTATAGAGATAATCAACCTCTTTTTCGTCAAGATATCTCCACTTTCCAACGGGAAGTCCGTCAAGCTTAAGATTGCCGATAGATACTCTCGAAAGTCTTTTTACTGTAAGCCCTGCTTGCTCGCACATTTTTCTGATCTGTCGGTTTCTTCCTTCGTAAAGAGACATTTTCATAACCGTTCCGCTCTCATCCTCCTCTTGGATAACTACGTCAACAGGCTTGATCTTGTAGCCGTCGATCACCAGCTCGGAGGTGAGAATATCATACTGCTCATCGCTGACCCCTCCCGCAACCTTAACTCTATACACCTTAGGTATGGAATGGCTGGGGTGGGTAAGTCTGTTTTTCAGTTCGCCGTCATTCGTGAGGAGTAACATACCCTCGGAAATAAGGTCAAGACGGCCTACTGGATAAACACGGACATTTACACCATCAAGAAGATCGGTAACGCATTTTCTGTCTCTGTCGTCGCTGGTAGAGGAGAGATAGCCTCTCGGCTTGTTCATCATGATATAGACGTATTCGGGCTTTGCGTATCTGATTCTTTTGCCTCTATATGTAATGGTATCGTTCCTTGGATCCACCTTTGTTCCAAGGGTAGCAACGTGTCCGTTTACTGACACGTTGCCTGATTCAATTTCCTTTTCTGCTGCGCGGCGCGACATCAATCCGGAATCTGCTATAAATTTTTGAAGTCTTATTTTTTCCATTTTAGCACCTTTATTTTGAAATCTTACTTAATATTCTCTTAAATATACCGTCTTTTTTGGCAACATTTATATCGTCTATAGCAATCAAACTCACCTGGTAGGTTTTGTCCCCAACCTTATAAACGGCTTTGCCAATAACCTCGCCTTTTTTAATAGGAGCTATAACATAGCTGGGGAGGCTAATATATTCAGCTATATCTCTTTCACATTTTTCTTTGATAACCCATAGATTTTCTTCGGCAGAAACAGTTAAATGGGATTCATTTCCGTTTATAACCGTTATCTTTCTTGCGAGATCTCCCTCTTTGCAAAGCTCGACTCTTTCAAATTTTTCAAATGCAAAATCCAAAAGCGCTGTGTGATCCGACCAATCGGATGGAGCATCCAGTGTTACAGAGATGAAGGTCAAGTCGTCTCTTTCTGCCGCCCCGACAAGACATCTGCCGCTTCTTTTAGTGAAGCCGGTCTTTATACCGACTCCTCCATCGTATAACCTGAGAAGCTTATTATGATTTATATAGGTTCGTGTTCTTTCACCGTAAGTAAAGGTTTTTTTATAAGTTGAAACCATACTTCGTAAAACATCGGATTGCATCAACTTCGCGCCTATTACTGCCAGATCCTTTGCCGTGGTGTAATGCTCTTCATCATCCAGCCCGTGGGGATTTGTAAAATGCGTATTTTCAAGCCCAAGGCTCATAGCCTCCGTGTTCATAAGAGCAGAGAACTCCGAGATACCTCCTGCGGTGTAATATGCAAGTGCAGTTGCGGCATCGTTAGCGCTTTGTAGCAAAAGAGCATACAGCAATTCAAGGATAGTGTATTCGTCTCCTTCGCGAAGATATGCCGATGAGCCTTCAATACCCACAGATTCGGGACCTATAATAACAACCTCGTCCATATCGCAATGTTCCGCTACTACAATGGCGGTCATAATTTTTGTAGTGCTTGCCATAGGCATCCTTTGATCGCCATTTTTTTCATAGATGAAAATATTATTTGTAGGCTCATAGAGCGCCGATGCCTTGGCGCTTATTTTTTTAGAAAAGCCCTGAGACCTGCTGGATTTATAGGTCGCAGAAGCATAAATCGAAAGCATTGACAAGAGCAGAAGAGTAATTAAAATGACGGATATATATATAAATGAATCGTTTTTCTTTTTCATAATAACCCTTTTTTTCTTATGGTTACCATCTAAAAAAGAAAATATACTATGATAAAATTCCCTTGATTTTGGATATTATATCCGGAGATCGGTCAATAAACCGTATTATCTTATCAAGATCATTGTCTGTTGAGCTTATGGGGATGATCCCAACCTCGGCATTTGGTGAAACAGTGAGAAAGGCAATAGGGGTAATCGACATTCCCGTTCCTCCGCCGCCTCCGAAATTTTGCGGTGACGTAAGCTTTTTTGTTGCATAATCAATTCCGCCGGTTGCAATTCCCATGGTCACCTTTGAAACAGGGATAACGGTAACTCCGTTTGGAGTAGTTATTGCATCTCCTATGGCTGCTTCCATATCGGTCATATCTCGGATACCGTCGAGGGATGCTCTGATAATGTCACTCATTTTAGTTTCCGACATCTGCTTTTTCTAACCTTCCTATTTTCAATCCTTTTATAATCAGTCTTACAGTCAGAGTGACAAGGTCAAAAAGAATTATTCCCAGGTCTATGTCAAATTTGAGTTTTCCGTCGGAGCTTAAAATGAATGCATTATTTGATAGTATCAGTTTTTCCACATTGGACTCTATATATGCAAAAGCCATAGATTCTATCGCCTTGAATCCAAAAAACTTATACATACTCATATTGCTTTCCCGAATAGGGATGGCGAGATACCTGATGGTTACAGTACATTTTTGAAAATAGCGGAGAAGTGCTTTGAGAAGCGAGAATATCTCTCCGAAGTCGACAGATATCTCGCCCTCGGCACTTTCTTCGGGAGGCTTTGTCTCCCGAGGCTTCGCTGTATCTTTTGTAAATTCGATTTTGAAAAGTGAAAAACCAATAGAAAAGACTGTAATTTCGTCTTTTCTTATTCGAATATGAACGCGTCTTGTCAGAACAAACAGAATAACTGCAGCGACAGATAATATGACATATATTTTTGCCGCCACGTTATCCATTCCGATTACTCCTCGTCCTCCGTGAAATCTATGTATTCATCTGCAGAAGGCTCTGAATCAAAGTCTTCTTCATTGGAATAATCGCTGGTGGTCTCTGTATTTTCGTCATCGGATACTTGTTCGCCCATATCAATATGATCGTCAGCGGAAGGCTCGTGATCGTCCACAGATACGACCTCTGCCAAAACGTCCTCCTTGTTATCGATTGCCTCTTCGAGAGAAAGCTGTTCGCTTTCCCCAAATTCTTCTGCATCCTCGGAGACGTTACTTGTGTTGGCAAACATAGACTGAATTTCCTCGCTCGTCTGTGGCAATTCCTTAAGATCCTTCAAGCCAAAGCAACGAAGGAAATCATTTGTAGTACCGTAAAGCATAGGTCTGCCGGGCGCATCGAGTCTGCCCTTGGATTCGATCAGGCCTCTGTCAAGCAGGTTATTCATGGCATAAGAGGAATCTGCGCGTCTCAGTGTATCAACGAACACTCTTGTTACAGGCTGGTTATACGCAACGATGGCAAGAACCTCCATAGATGAGGTGGAAAGCGTACCGCTTTTCCTGATTCCAAGAGCCTCACGGATTTCGTTAAGATAATACTTTTTGGTGCAGAGCTGGCAGGAATCGTTGAATACAAGAAGAATAACTCCTCTTGGAATCTCCGAATCATTATATTTCAGAGAGAACTCAAAAACTTTGTCTCTTACCTTTGCGGGAGTCATTTCGAAAACTCTTGCAAGTGTTGCGTATGAAATGGGATGTCCCGCGGCAAAAAGTATAGCCTCAAGCGCTTCTTCAAAAACTATATTTCTCGGTGCTTCCTCCGAGAGAAGTGCCGATTCCTTAGGAGCTTCCTCGGTCTTTACGGCAGCTTCTGCCTCGAGAGGCGTCTTTTTCGTTTTTTTATTGCTCATTAGCTTTTTCCTCCATTGTCTGCTTCGGAGATGGCAGGTGCATCGAATTCGCTTTGCGCGCCCTCGACTGCGACGTAATCGGGATTCAATCTGAACGACATTTTGAGTCCTGTCTCGTCATATTCTACCACGTCCTCAATAATTGTGAAGTTCGTAATCATAATTCTATGTAATTTTATCAGCTCCAGAATACCCATAAATCTGGCAACAAGCTCAGAGCGGCTTTCGGAAGCGGCGAGAAGATCGTAAAGGGTAGCCTCGCCAACCTCCTCGAGAGTTATACACATCTCTTCAATTTTTTCTTCAACTGAAATAACCTTATGCTTGATAAGAGGATTAACTAGCTCTGTGGGATTTCTTGTCGCATTGGCGATCTTCATTCTTCTGAGTATCGCGCTTAAAGCCTTTGTTATTAATGCCGTATCCATATTCAAGGGCAGTC
>JAZTXP010000022.1:0-8047 GCA_045636465.1 Eubacteriales bacterium | reverse complement strand
TAGATGTAAGCACAGTAATGTGTTCAGTTGAACGATACTAATTGACCGAGGGCTTGAACTGTTGTTTTGCTAACAAAACTCAGATTCAGGTTCGCTAAAAAATCCTTGAGCTTCGTTTCTTATTAACTCTTGTTCGGTTTTTAATAAGCATTTCAATTCCTAACGAATTACTCCTAGGTTCGAAGGGAAGAGTAGTATGGCAGTTTTCTCCTATCTGTCAGCTACAGACGCAAGTGGTTTCTCTCCTATATCCACAGAGTCAAGTGCATCCTAACCCCGGGTCCTGCAAAAAACTGCAGGGCATTTTTTTTTAAAACATTTCCGAGAAGGGCAGAGAATGACCTCTTTTTTTATTATATAATAATATTTTTGATTAAGCAGATTTATGAAATTTTATTTTTTATATAAAATGTGATCAAAATGTAAAATACACTTTACAATTACAGCTGTTTTTGATTAATATTTTCTATTTATCTTTTTTTGATAGAATCAAAACATAAAGAAACATCGTAATACGAAGGGTGCAAATATTGACAAAGCCAATTTAATGTGTTATACTGTATTAAACCTTTTGAAAACCATTTGGAAAAACTTTTATTTTTTACGGGGTGCAAAATGAAAATAGTATCACTGAGCTTTGATGACGGAACGGTTTATGATCTTCGGTTTATCGAGCTGCTTAACAAATACGGTTTGAGAGCGACCTTGAACCTGAACTCTATGCTGAAGGATTTTGTTTGGTATTACGGAGATCAGCCTATCGAGAGGCTGGATCTTGAGGCGCACAGGCTCGCTTACGATGGGCACGAGGTGGCGTCTCATTCGCTGACCCATCCTTATTTCTCGTCATTAACCGAGGAAGAGGTGATCAGACAGGTAAGAGATGACGTAAAAAATCTTACGGACATATTCGGATACAGGGTAGAGGGCTTCGCCTTCCCATTCCACGATCAGACCGATGAGAATATCACTACCGTGAAGGAAAACGTTGATCTTTCCTACATCCGATATTCCTATCTTGACCATAGCGGCATCCACCGCGACAGGTATCACATCCACATAAACGCCCTTTACGATGATGAGGATATTTATGAGCGTCTGGAGGAATTCAAGGCTGACGATTCCTCTGAAAACAGCTTATTTGTGATAGCGGGTCACGCCTACGAGTTTGAGGTGAAAAACGATTGGGAGAAGATAGAGAGGCTTCTTTTATATTTGAAGAATGACGAGACCATAGTCGTCCTTCCCATCAGAGATGCTGTAAAAATCCTATTTCCCATATAAAAAGAGCTGCCCGAAGATTTATGCTTCGAGCAGTTCTTTTATTCCATTATCCATTCATCAGCCAAATCGAAGCGGTAAGATATGAGGCAAAGCAGCACCATACTACGTAGGGGATCTGTAAGTATGCCGCTACCGGCTTGATCTTATAGAATGCGCTCATCATTTTCACGATAATGAAGATCAGGAGCATCAGCCAAAGGAAAGCGCCGAGGAACGCGCCCAGGTTGAAGAAAATGATGCTCCAGAAGAAATTTACCACAAGATTTATGCCGTAAAGCCAAAAAGCTCTTTTCTTATCATCCGTGGGCGCGTCGGCCTCGTAAATCATCGCCGAGCTGATACCCATCAGTATAAAAAGAACAGTCCAAGCCACGGGAAACACCCAGGATGGCGGCGCCAGAAAGGGCTGATTGATCTCTTCGTAAATATCCATAGAATTCCGCGTGAGGAAGGCCGCAAGTCCGCCTATCGCCAACGGAATAGCGATTCCTATTCCATAAACTTTGATTTTTTGCCACATAAAAAACTCCTTTTTTGTAAAGTTTATGTAGCAAAATCTCGATTTATTCCTACTTTTTTCTTCCCAGCTGCCAAAACGCCACAGCGCCTGCACAAGCCACGTTAAGCGAGTCCACACCGTGGGACATAGGTATTTTTGCTGTGTAATCGCAGGCGGCGATGGTCTCCTTCTTCAGTCCCGTGCCCTCTGTGCCAAGGATGATAGCCAGCTTATCCTCTGCCATCAGCGCCTCATCGTCAATGCTTACCGAGTCATCGGTCAATGCCATTGCCACCGTCTTAAATCCGGCATCCTTTAAGATTTCCATACCTTTCCCCGGCCAATCCTCTGGGCTCTCGCCGATCCAGGTCCACGGCACCTGAAAAACAGTTCCCATACTAACCCTGATAGCCCTCCTCGAAAGGGGATCGCAGCAGGTGGGAGTCACCAGCACCGCGTCAATATTCAGCGCCGCCGCAGAGCGGAAAAGCGCGCCGATGTTGGTGGAGTCCGCTACCTCCTCGAGAATAGCGATTCTCCTCGCCCCCGCAATAATTTCCTCTACGGAACGGGGAGCAGGCCGTCTCATAGCAGAGAGCGCGCCCCGTGTCAGCGCAAATCCCGTAAGAGAGGAGAGAACATCTCTCGTGGCAGTATAAATAGGCTTGTCTCCCATCCTATCAATAATATTCGCCACGGCGGTATTGATCATCCTCTCGTCGGTGAGCAGGGAAATGGGCTCAACTCCCGCATCCATTGCCACCCTGATAACCTCGGGACTCTCGGCAATAATGATTGCCTGCTCGGGATCAAGCCTCGACCTTAACTGCGCCCCTGTGAGCCTTGCATAAGCATCAAGCTCCGCCGCCGCGAAATCGTTTATTTTAATAAATTCAGCCATAAGAAAGTCTCCCAATATATGTGTTATCTTATTTTACCACAACCAAAGAAAAAAGTCCATCCTTTTTTTATTTACTTTTCTAAAAAACTTTTAAAACTTTTTAAAAACCTATTGATTTTTTGCGCTGAATATGATATAATACATCGGTACAAAAACGTAATCGGGATGCAAAGCGCAGTGTTCGGACCCTCTCAGCCGTATTTTTGAGTGGAGCATTGATTACTTAAAAATTAAAGGAGATTTAAAATGGCTAATATTAAGTCAGCAAAGAAGCGTATTCTTGTAAACCAGAAAAAGGCACTTCAGAACCAGATGGTTAAGAGCCAGCTCAAGACTGTAATCAAGAAGTTCAATGCAGCAGTAGAGGCTGGAGATAAGGCAGTTGCTACCGATCTCTATAGACTCGCTTGCAAGAAGACTGACCAGGCAGTTGCTTCCGGCATTCTTCATAAGAACAACGCAGCTCACAAGAAGTCCAGCTTCGCAAAGAAGTACAACACACTTGGCTAATCCAAACCCCATATATAAAAAGACCTGCTTTTAACCCGAGCAGGCCTTTTTGTTTTTTATTTGTTTGCTTATTTATTGTCTTTTCTCCAGTTACAATCGGGATAAAACATCATAAGATACATTGTAGCGCCGTCGGTATTACTGATCAAGCTTTCGTCAACGTCAATCTCTAATTCATAGTTCACTCCGCTGACATGCCAACCGATAGGATCAATGAAGGTAGCTGTAGTAGAGCCGGAGCCACCGTTGATGTAGAAGGCGTGATGTCCAATATATTCAATGCTTTCTGGGATAGTAATATGCTGAATAGCATTGCAATTATTGAACGCCGAAATACCGACAGAGGTGACTTTATCGTGCAAGGTAACGCTCTTAACAAATTTAGCATTCATAAAGGCGTAATCGCGAATTTCGGTAACGCTCTCGGGAATCACGATATCGGTAATTTCATTTCCGTTACCGTCAATAAAGTGAAGCGTGAAACCGTCATAGGCGTTAGGCGCAGTGCCGTTTTCGCCAAAGTCTATATTCAACCAGCCTTCAATATCCTTTACGTAAATATCCTCAATAACCCAGGAATAGCTATAAAGCACAGCCGCGAAATACTTAATACCCTTACCAAGAGTGATGCTTTTAAGATTTTCGCATCCGTTGAAGGCGTTTTGGTCAACGATAGTTACGCTGTCGGGAATATCAATGCTTTTGATGCTTTGACAACCACTGAATGCCCATTGGCCAATATACATTACGTTTTCGGGAATTTCAATACCACTGAGCTTGTGACAGCCGAAGAACATATTATCGGAAATAGCTTCAAGCATTGAATTTTCACCGAATGTCACACTCGTAAGAGAGGAGCAAGCACTGAATGCACCGTCTCCGATAGTGATGACGCTGGAGGGAATCTCAATCGCTTCGATTGACGTGAAGGAAAAGGCATTCTTTCCTATGTATTCAAGTTTACTGTTCTTGCCGAAGGTTACAGCTCTGAGATTATTACATAAATAGAATGCGTCATCTCCTATGATCAGAAGGGTATTGGGTAAAACGAGCTCTGTAATTCCGCCGTTATCATTAAACTGGGCAAAGTATGAAACGTGATCGGCTATAGAGACTGTACCTTCTCTGACTGTGACGATGCCGGATATGTCTGAAGACATCTCTACAAGATGATTACCTATGTAAAGAAGTCCGTCTGTTCGGTTTGCTATGTCATAAGAATAGCTTGTGGCGCCGAAAGCATCCTCTCCTATACGGATCGCGTTTTCGGGAAGAGTAATATCTTTAAGAGAATTACAGGAAGCAAATGCTCTGTCTCCAATAGAGGTTACGCTATCAGGAACAATTATGGATACAAGGTTGCGGCAATATTCAAATGCGCATTCTTCAATTCTTTCAACACCCTCGGGGATATCTATAGTATAATTCATGCTTTTGGAGAGATTCTCGCAGCCTGCAAAGGTGTTAGGATATATTACCTTGATTCCGCTTGGAATATTAACAACGTCGAGATTTTCGCAATAGAAGAATGAGTATGCGCCTATAGTTTTCAGCGACTCGGGAAGAGTAACCGCTCTTACGCTACCGTTCGAGAAGGAATGAGCTGCAAGAGTGAGAGTTCCTGCCTTAACGGTGTATTCCTCGGTATTAACGAGCGAAGCAGTTATAAGGTGCTTGCCGATATAGAGCGCGCCGCCATTCCAGTTAGATTTGTCATTATAATAAGCGGTATTATCAAAGGAAGTACTTCCAATATACGTAACATTATCGTGAATATTGAAGCCGCGAACGCTTGTAGCATTCAAAAATGACATATCGGCGATTTCGGTAATGCTGTCGGGAATGGTTACGTAGGTTATCTCTCTGCCGTTATTGTCGAGAATATGAAGCGTTCCGTAGTAATTAAGATAATTCCACGGCTGATCATGCATAAGCTGAAGCCAGGTTTCAAGATTATTTATATAAACGTTTTTAAGTGACGTGCATTCATCGAATGCTCTGTTTCCAATGCTCTTCACGGAGCGGGGAAGATTAAAGCTCTCAAGAGAAGAGCAGCCTAAGAATGCGGCATCTTCTATAGAGATAAGCGGGGTGCTTCCGTCAAGTCGGAATTCAGAAAGAGACCTGCAGCCTTCAAATGCAGAATGGCCTATTTCGCGAAGAGCACTCTCCTCTCCAAAGGAGACAGCCGTGATAGCGCAGCTTAAAAATGCGCCGTCGTCGATTGACGTTAAGCTGTTCGGGAAAGCAATACTTCCGGTAAGAGAGGTACATTCCGCAAAGGCGTAAGACTCGATAATTTTAAGAGATGAGCCTTCTCTGATAACGATACTACGAAGATTTTTGCATCCTGCAAAGGCAAATCCCTCAATAATCTCGATGGAATCGGGGATTATTACCGTGTTGATGCTTTCAATGCCGTAGAATCCCGAATTACAGATGGCGGTTACTCTTTTACCCTCATAGGTCTCGGGGATCTCAATAACCGAAGGCAAGGGATCACCGTACGTGTATGCCATTACGGTGTACGTTTTGCGATCGTTATTCTCGATAAAGCTTAAATAGCCCTGGGATTTATATCCGCAAACCATGCAGCACCAATCCTCAAAATCGTGATCAAGCATTTCAATGATCTCTTGAGCAACTATAACGTCGCCGCAAACCTCGCAATGAGATCCTTCTGTAAGACCTGTAGTGGTACAGGTGGGCTCAACTCCGGGATCAATAACCTCGGTATGTCCGAGAGGAGACGTATAAAATACATCAACTCTGAGCGCATCTTTGCAAAGTATGCAGGAGAAGGTCATCTTAATACTGCCTTGCTCCTTGCAGTTGGGAAGGTTCAAGGTCTCGAAGGTGGGCTCGCCCTCAATATGAGTGAGAGGATCTATCATCTGGCTTTCGACGAAGGTCTTACCGCATATCTCGCAAAATACAAGCTCTGTATATCCGTAGGTATAGCAGGTTGGTTCTTTTCTTTCAACGGTGATCAAACGGTGATCGTAGGCAGGGATCTCCTCCCGTGGAATAAGCACTTCGTGGCATCTTGAGCAGCTGATTCCCTCGGTATATCCAACCTCTGTGCAGGTGGGCTGCTGAAGTTCCGTCCTGACCTCGTCGTGTCCGAGAGGATCGATGGTGTCGGTTTCTTCTATATAGCAGCTCTCGCAAGCTCTCATCATCGATCCGCTCTCGGTGCAGGTAGGATCGCTTGTTTGATGCCATTCGCCGAAGCTATGATCGGTCTTTGGGGTAAATCTCGTAGTTAAGGTATGTCCGCAATCGCAATACATAACTGTGTGACCTCCCTCATTGCAAGTTGAGGGAATCACGAAGAGGGGATTAAAAATATGAACGTGAGCGCCATTGTATCCCCATACAACGTCAAGGCTCAGGTTGTTCCACGTATCGTTCCATTCGCCGGGCTCCTCTTCTGCCTCGCAGTAAATAACCACGTTATCATAAGGGGTGCTTCCGTCAGGCATTATATTATGCTCGAATACACGCGCATCCATATAGCTTACAGACAGGGGAATGATAATCGAAAGAAGATCTCTGCCAAAGGAGAATGCTCCGAATTTGACAGTCTCTACACCGTTTTCTATAATAACCGTCTGAAGCATATCGCAGGCCATAAAGGCAAATTCGTCGATAATCTTCACTTCGCCCGGAATAGTGAGGTTAGTAATGGTGTCGCAATCCTCAAATCCCGTGATCTTTGTAACGTGTTTTTTATCGTGAACACCGGGTATGCGAATGTTAGCAGGCATATTGGCGTTGTTTTTGGGCGAAACAGAATAAGTTCCGTCTGCCAAAAGAGTGAAGATAAAGTATCTTTCATCTGTACATCCGCAAACAAAGCAGACGTCGGAATAGTATATATGATCCCCGAAATCTCCGGGCTCGCTATAGTTATTGTCGCATCTTAAGCAATCGTAATAGTGAATGTCTCTTGTTTTGCAGTCTCCGTATTCCACGGTCTCGCTATATTCGTGTCCGAGGGCGGGAATAGTCTTTTGTATTGCGATCACCTCTTGGCAAATCTTACAATGAGATCCCTCTGTAAGACCCGGCTCTGTGCAGGTTGGCTCTTTGGGGCTGTCAACCACCTTTCTGTGTCCGTTAGAGGGAAGTACGGTAGTCACCCTTTCAATCTCGATGTGGCAAACGCCGCAATAGTGCACAGTATCAAAGGAGCCGTCCTTAGTGCAAGTGGGTGCGGTCTGATTATCCATCTCGCTATAAATGCTATTTTCGGGATGTCCGAGAGGGGGAGTAGATGTGGTATATGAGGATATTTCTCTGCCGCAAGTGCTGCAGTTGGTGATAATCTCGTTAGTACCGCTGTTTGTGCAATCGGGAGTCTCGATTACCTTGATGCTTACGTAGCTTTCGCCAATATGATATTCTAATCTGGGGATAACACTCTGCGCAAGTGTGATCTCGCCGCAAACGGTGCAACGCGCGCCTTCGGTAAGCCCCGAGGAAGCGCAGGTGGGGTCAACCTCCTCGATGATCTCCTCACTATGGCCTGTGGCAGGAGTAACGTGAGTTGATCTTGAAATCTCGCTTTCGCAAATAGTGCAGTAAACCACCTCGTCGTAAGAGCCCAAGCTCTCGCAATCGGCAGGTATCTCGTTTTCTACACATGATGTGCCGGGGATATGATCTAAGGTGGAAACTATCTCCTGCTTTACGGTGATCTCACCGCAAACAGAGCAATGTTCACCCTCCGTAAGTCCTGTAGATGAGCAGGTAGCGTCCACTGCCGAGTCGGTTACGATGGTATGCTCGCCAAGCTCCGAATTTGTGTGAGTCACTCTTGAAAGCTCCTCGCCACACACGTCGCAGTA
>JAZTXP010000021.1:0-2832 GCA_045636465.1 Eubacteriales bacterium | reverse complement strand
CAATTCCCAACCTTCGCTACCGTTATCTTTAGCCGCATTATATGCTATAATGCCTCCTATTGTAGCACCTATTACTGCTCCAACTATCAATCCGGCTATGGCAAGAGATACTGCAAGGTTTCCACTCGGATCACTGTAATTAACCGGATCATTATTGCAGTATGCATAGAGGTTAAGACCGCTGGGAGTATCTGGGTCGAGGTAGGCTGTATCGTCAGGGGAGATGAATCTACGCCACGCGGGGTTATAGTAACGTGCGTTCAGGAAGTAGAAGCCCGATTCTGCATCGAAGTAGTAGCCTCTATAGCGGATAGGATTCGCTTTTGCTATAGTCAAGTTACTGGAGCTTGAGATCGTACAATTGCCCCACGCATCATAACTATAGTTTACAATTTTAGTGCCCGAAGCATTATAAATGCCGATTACGTCACCCTTGATGTTTCTATCAAAGTAGTAAGTTGATGACGTTCCGTTTGCGGTATATACCATACCGACTATGCCAGAATCGGAGTAAAGATAAACGATTTCTGTCGTGTGCTTGTGAAGTTGTTATATGAGGTTACGGTGGTCTCGTTTATCAGTCTACCGCTTGTGTCATAAGTGTAAGTCGTGTTGGCGCTGGTAATATACGTTGCCATCGCCTGCGTGCCCTTTATAAACGAATATTTCTTTGAAACACGTCTTCCGTAACCGTCGTAAGTATAGGTGTAATTGTTTCTGCCTTTTACCGACGAAAAATTGCTTAATCCCGCAAACTTGCCTTTAGACCAAGTATAAGTCCAGCCGTCATAGGATATGGGGCAACCCGAGGAATTGTAAGTAATGCTCTTTCCGTTAAAGGCGGTTAATCTGTCCTTTTGTGTCGCGTCATAAGTATAATTATACGCGCTTGTATTACTGCCGGATATAGCTCCTGTGGTATAAGCATACGCCTTGGCGCTTGTTATATTACCACTTTCATTATACTCGTAAATATAGGTTTTGTCAAGAGATTTGTTGTTTTCACGTATCAGCTGACCAAATGCGTCGTACTCGTAATGGTTATTGAAGCTTGTATTTACACTATCAACCTCGTCGGTGATTCTTCCGAGAGCGTCGTAGGTGTAAGAAAAATCAACTCGAATTTTTTTTTACTTCGATACTTGATAAGTTTTTGAAGGGCTACCGCATTTTCTGTGGTAGCCCTCGTGGTTTGTCGCTTGAACTTTTATATGTTTATAGAGAAATCAAAAGGAGGACTATTACTCTACTTTTTTCACTATTTCACAAATTCCTGTATTTGGATAAAACCTTACAAGGTAAGATGATCCTACTTCGACATTGTTATTTCGCAAAATAATATAGTAATCACCATCCGGTATATAAAATTTGGGGCGGGAATAGTCCACACCACCATAACCGTCATCTGACGCTATAGTAAATTCTACAACAGTTCCTATGGTCTCAATATACGTATCATTAATTACGTAATCATAATCTTTGCAACAATCAAAAAACTCTTTGACAAACACCACTTCAGACACAACAATCACTGTCAACATAAAAATCAGAAAGCCCCGACCTCGATTTGAAATAAAGTTTTTTGAATTTGCAATACCGATTACAAAAAGAATAACCAAAAGTATAATACCAATTAAAAACATGTAAAAAAACGTCCAATAAGTTTCGACCATTATTAAGCCTCCTCATTTATGTAGAGATTAAATATGGGCGAGTAATACGTTCCTGAGGAATGTATGGATAAATAAACTTAGCGAATGCTCTAACTAAACATTTTACTACATAAAGCTTTCCGCTTTTTTTACCCAAATAAAAACTTCTATAATAACCAAAATCACCGTATGTAAAAAAGCGAATAGAGGCATCATAAATGTATTTTTCCCGGTTAAATGTATCACCTCTTAATGCGATTTTTACTCCTTGATTAGCCGCCGGCCTCAGAAAAACATCGCAAATAAATTTTGCATCTCTAGCAAAGGTGCCGGTAAATTCTCCCAAATAGCCTGCTATACCGCCAAACACAAACGCTACAGCATAATCTTCCCACTTACCAAATTCACCACCGAAAAAGGCCATGCTAAAGAAATCTGTGGTAGCTTTTCCAACAACTGAAGTTACTGCGCCTGATAATGTCGGCCCGCCTATGGCTATTATTGCGCCAACAGAAGCGCCTAACAATGCACCTGTCAAAACGCCAGTTAGGATGTCTTGTTCTTCGTAATTGGCAGTGAGTCCCCCGAGTATTCCGCCGATGATAGCTCCTATGGCAGCTCCCCATAGAACAGCACCTATTACACTATTTCCGCTCGGATCACTGTAATTCACAGGATCATTATTGCAGTAAGCATAGAGATTGAGGCCGTTGGGGGTATCGGGATCGAGGTAGGCTGTATCATCAGGGGAGATGAATCTACGCCACGCAGGGTTATAGTAACGAGCATTCAGGAAGTAGAGACCCGATTCTGCATCGAAGTAATAACCTCTGTAACGGATAGGATTGTATCCGGAGAAGTTATTAGCCGAGTAGGTTGTAACCTTCTGATTACCCCAAGAATCATAACTATACTTTGCAATTCGCGTGCCTGAAGCATTATAAACGCCAACTACGTCACCCTTGATATTTCTGTCAAAATAGAAGGTTTCGGTCGTTCCGTTATAGGTCTGAACTGCTCCAACGACTCCTGATTCATCATAGAGATAAAGGATATCCCTGCTAACCGAGGTGAAGTCATTATAGGTCTCGGTCAGATTTTCTCTAATCAGTCTACCGCTTGTATCGTAGGTATAGTTAGTCAGAGACATCGTTACGTAAGATGCCAAAGATTGTGATCC
>JAZTXP010000020.1:0-12074 GCA_045636465.1 Eubacteriales bacterium | reverse complement strand
CCAGATCTACATATCCGTCAGACTTTATAGCGGGCGTTCACTTTCGGTGGAGGTATCCGATAACGGTATCGGCATCGAGGACGTGGCAAAGGCGAGAGAGCCGATGTTCACCACCGCCCCCTCTGACGAGAGATGCGGCATGGGTTTTCTCGTGATGGAGAGCTTTATGGACGAGGTGACGGTGAAGTCCCGTCTCGGCCACGGAACGCGAGTCCTGATGAGAAAAAATCTCACCCCCTGAGCCGACCTCGGTGAAAAATGGAAAAATTAAAGCTTAGAAAAAAAGCATACGATGAAAATCTCGACCTTCTGAAAAAATACCGCGAGGGGGACTCCCGGGCGGGAGAACGCCTTGCCGAATTGAATATGCCCCTGGTATATTCGGTTGCCACTCGACTCTCTTTGCGCGGCGGCGAAATGTCCGACCTGGTTGAGTGCGGCACTATCGGTCTTGTGAAGGCCATGCGCACCTTCGATTTCTCTCACGGTACTGCCTTTTCCACCTACGCGGTGCCCCTGATCTTCGGTGAGATCCGCCGCTTTCTCCGCGATGATGGGATCATCAAGGTGTCGCGAGAGGATAAGCGCCTTTCCGCCCGTCTTCTGGCAGAGCGGGAGCGCCGTCTTGTCAGCGGTGAGGACGTGGGTATTGCCGCCCTTGCCGAGGCGGTGGGGGTCAGCCCCCAGGATGCTGCCAGAGCTATTCATTCCCAAAGCGCGGTGCGCTCTCTTGACGAGGCGGCATTTGAGGACGAGGAATCCCTCACTCTCGGCAACCTGGTATGTGACGAGGACGAGGAGGAGCGAAGCTTCGACCGCCTTGCCCTGCGGGATGCCATTGAGCGGCTGCCGGAGCTGCACCGTAAGATTGTCCTGCTTCGCTATTTCCGCGATCTTTCCCAGGTGGAGACCGCCAAAATTTTAGGCCTCACCCAGGTTAAGGTCAGCCGCGAGGAAAAGAAGATTATGGAGAGGCTTAAGGTGCTTTTGTCCTGATTGTCGAAAAATATAGATTTCCCGAAAAAGTTGCCTAAAAGCACGGCATTTCTTCAAGAGGATAGGGAAAAACACTTTTTTCTATAAAATCGGGAGAAAAAGGTTGTATTTTCCGCGCAAAATCATAAAATAAAAGGAAAATATGTAAAAATTTATAAAATCTATTGATTTTTCTCCCGGAGTTTAGTAAAATAAAAAGAGTAAAAAAATTACCAAAAGAATGGAGACATAAATGAAACTCAGACCATTACTTGACAAAGTAGTAATCAAAGCGGCAGAGATGGAGGAGACCACCAAGGGCGGAATTCTTCTTCCCGGCTCTGCAAAGGAAAAGCCCCAGATCTCCGAGGTCGTAGCAGTAGGCCCCGGCGGAATCGTGAACGGTGAGAAGGTTGAAATGACCGTATCCGTCGGCGACAAGGTAATCACCGCAAAATACAGCGGCGCAGAGGTTAAGATCGACGGAGTGGAGTATACTGTTATTTCTATTAATGATATACTTGCAATAGTAGAGCAGTGATAACGTTTTCGCCTGCTAGGCGAAAAGCGATTAAAATTGCCTTACGGCAAATGATGTTGCGCATAGCGCAATGATAAATTATATAGCCCGCATAGCGAGCAATGATGTTTGCCCGTAGGGCAAATGTTGCCACAGCAAAGAAAGGAAATGATTTATATGTCAAAAATTATACTTTACGGCTCTGATGCCAGAGCCGCGCTCCTTCGCGGAGTAGATAAGCTTGCAGATACAGTTAAGATCACCCTTGGCCCTAAGGGCAGAAACGTGGTTCTTGAAAAGAAATTCGGCCCGCCCCTCATCACCAATGATGGCGTTACCATTGCCAAGGAGATCGAGCTTGAGGATGCGGCAGAGAATATGGGCGCATCCCTCGTTCGCGAGGTTGCAACTAAAACCAACGATGCCGCAGGCGACGGCACCACCACCGCCACACTTCTTGCACAGACCCTTATCCATGAGGGCATGAAGAACGTTACCGCAGGCGCAAATCCTATGATCCTCCGCAAGGGTATCTTCAAGGCTACCGACGTAGCCATCGCCGAGCTTGCAAAGCAGGCTAAGTCTGTTTCGGGCACAGAGGATATCGCCCGCGTTGGCGCGGTTTCCGCAGGTGACGAGAGCATCGGTCGACTTATTGCCGACGCAATGGAAAAGGTAACCTCCGACGGCGTTATCACCGTTGAGGAATCCCGCTCTGCCGAGACCTACAGCGAGGTTGTTGAGGGTATGCAGTTCGACCGCGGCTACCTCTCCCCCTATATGGCGACAGATACAGAGAAGATGGAGGCTACACTCGACGATTGCCTCGTGCTTCTCACAGATAAAAAGATCTCAAACATCCAGGAGCTTCTTCCCCTTCTTGAGCAGATCGTTCAGTCGGGCAGAAAGCTTCTCATCGTGGCAGAGGACGTTGAGGGCGAGGCTCTCACTACCCTCGTGCTTAACAAGCTCCGCGGAACATTCACCGTTGTTGCGGTAAAGGCACCCGGATTTGGCGATCGCCGCAAGGAAATGCTCGTTGACATCGCAACCCTCACAGGCGGCGAGGTTATCACCTCCGAGCTTGGCCTTGATCTTAAGGATGCAAGCCTCGGTCAGCTCGGCCGCGCAAGACAGGTTAAGATAACCAAGGAAAACACCATCATCGTAGGCGGCTACGGTGACAAAAAGGCAATCTCCGACAGAGTCGGTCAGATTCGCTCCGCCCTCGAGGTATCCACCTCCGAGTTCGATAAGGAAAAGCTCCAGGAGCGCCTTGCCAAGCTTGCAGGCGGTGTTGCGGTTATCAAGGTCGGCGCAGCAACCGAGGTTGAAATGAAGGAAAAGAAGCTCCGCATTGAGGACGCTCTCAATGCCACAAAGGCGGCAGTCGAGGAGGGAATCGTTGCAGGAGGCGGCACAGCATACGTGAATATCCTCGCGGCAGTTGAGGAGTACGTTGAAACCCTTGAGGGGGACGAAAAGACAGGCGCAAGGATCGTTGCCAAGGCGCTCACCGCGCCCATGAAGCAGATCGCAGATAACGCAGGCCTTGACGGCTCTGTAATCGTCTCCAAGATCCGCGAGTCGGGCAAGATCGGCTACGGCTTCGATGCGTATAAGGAAGAGTATTGCGATATGGTAGAGGCAGGCATCGTTGACCCCGCAAAGGTTACCCGCTCCGCTCTCCAGAACGCCGCATCCATCGCATCCACCGTCCTCACCACCGAAGCGGTAGTCTCCGACAAAAAGGAGCCCACCCCCGCAGTTCCCGCGGCACAGCCTGATATGATGTACTAATTTTGCGGAAAAATTTTGGTTGATACATTAGAAAGCCTTCGACTCGGAAAGGCTTGGAGTAGGTATCTATGCCGTCGCCTTCCTCGCTCTGTTTTCTTCGTCTGAACCTAAAATTTTCATCGCAAAACCGCTCGCACCCATATCATGCGGCAAAAGGGTAAAATAAGAAATATTACCGCAAAGACTATTGACTTTGCGGTAAATAAAAATAATGCAATGAATATGTAAAATTCAGGTACAAATAAAAAAGCTCTCGGTTTTTTCCGAGAGCTTTTTTGTCTATAATGTAAATATAAGTTTTTTAAATTCCTATTAAACGTAATCGGAAACGTCTCCGTGGTGGATGTCGATATGCATCTTGATAAGCTTGTAGGGGAATACGAAGGGGGCGATAACAAGACCGATAGCAAGGCCGAGAAGTCCGCAGATCAAGCCGAATATGAATCCGAGAATGGCGAACAGAGCCTTCATCATAATTACCCAAAGGAAGCCGTCCCAGTCGAAGGTATACATAAGTCCGGGCCACTTAATAGAAGCGGTGAACATGTAAACGAGGAAGTCGCGGATAGGGCCGTCGTAGAAGAGAAGCGCCACAAGGGAGAATACAGAGCAAGCCAGAACAGAGCCGGCGATAAGCCAAGCCTGGTTATAGGACTCGTTCAGTGTGTAAACGAGGAATGCGAGCCAAAGAAGGGTGGGCAGCGCCGCAACAAGGAAGCTCCTGTTTCTCTTGCCTCTGATGGTTCTCTGTCTTTCGAGGTGAGCATTGTAGTTAGCCAGTCGCTTTGCGCGCAGAGCCTTTTCCTGGCGCTCTTTGATTGCCTTCTCTTCAAGCTCGGCGCGTCTTTCCTGCGCCTTTCTGACTTCAACGCATCTGCGGCAGAGAACTACGGGAGATTTCTCACCCAGGTTTCTTTCGTTTATAGCGATTCCGCAGCCCTTGCAGTAGCCGATGGCTTCATCGTCATCTCCAAGACCGGTATCAAGAAGATCGTCAAGAGAGATCTCGAAGAGAGCTGCAAGCTCCTTAAGATTCTGTATGCTCGGCTCGCCAATATTGTTTTCCCAATCGGCAAGCGTCTGTGTATTAACTCTTACTTTGAGAGCAACCTCTTCCTGAGAGAGACCAATGGCCTTTCTTTGAAGGGCAAGCTTCTTTCCTAATGTCATTTTATTTTTCCTTTCCGGGTAAAATAATATAAATTCACATATACATTATATCCTAATATTGTCAATTTGTCAAGTAAATTTCAAAAAAAGATATTTTTAATTATAAGGAAAGTGTTATGATAATTTTTATCCCGGAAACCGTATTTTGTCCAATAATCCAAAAAAGACGGAAATGCGTGGCAAATGCAAATTACAGTTTACAAAATCAAAGCAAACCGAACCTTGAAAGCTCGATATCGATAAGCCGCTTTGTTTCTACTGACACCTCATAGAGGGGAAGGCGAAGCTCGCCCGAGCAGAGCCCAAGCCTTGCCATGGCGTGCTTTACGGGGGCGGGATTGGTCTCCGAAAACATCGCGCGTATAAGCGGCAGAAGGGCAGTCTGCGCGTCCCTTGCGGCGGTAACGTCCCCTGCCTTGAAGGATTCGTATATCTTCATCATCTGCTTCGGCGCAATGTTTGATACCACCGAGATCACTCCTCCGCCACCCAGGGTGAGGGCGGTGAGTAGCTGTGTATCGTTACCTGCGTAGAGGCGGAGCCTTTCTCCCATGGCGGCTATTTCCACAAGTCGGTCGGCAGAGTCCGACGCCTCCTTGATCGCCACGATGTTTTCTACCTCAGAGAGATTTTCGAGGGTAGCCCTACTCATATTCACCCCCGTCCTCGAGGGAACGTTATAGAGCATAAGGGGCAGGGAGGTCGACTCGGCAATAGCGCGGTAATGGCAGACCACCCCTCGCTCTGTGCCCTTGTTGTAGTAAGGCGTAACCAGAAGCGCGCCGTCACAGCCCAGCTCCTCGGCAAAGCGGGTGTGCCTGATAGCAACCGAGGTATCGTTAGTGCCCGTACCAAGCATAAGGGCGCATCTTCCACAGATCTTCTCCTTGGCGAATGCATAAAGCTCATATCTCTCCTCGTCCGAGAGAGTAGCCGCCTCGCCGGTGGTGCCGCCGATTATAAGAGCATTGATGCCCGCCCCGATCTGAATTTCTATCAGCCTCTCCAGGGCAGTATAATCGATCTTGCCTCCCGAAAAGGGGGTGATCAGCGCCGTTCCAACGCCCGAAAATATATTTTTCTTCATGTTTTTGCCTCCGCGGTGAACAAAATCACTTTATTCACCCAAAATTTCTTATATTCTCTTGAAAAAAGTATTATTTTATGTTAAAATGATAAGTTAGAGAACATATTACATTTTATGATTGATGCTAAGCAATTGCCAGCGAAAGGAAAAACATGAACAAGGAAGCAATGATACTTAACCAGCGACCCGAGACCGATCTTGAAACCCGCGATTTTTATTACGATCTGCCGGAGGAGCTTATAGCACAATATCCATCGGCCGAGCGCGACGGATGCCGCCTTATGGTGCTTGATAGAGAAAAGAAAAGTGTGGAGCATAAAATATTTCGCGATATAATCGACTATCTCCGTCCCGAGGACATGCTGGTGGTCAATTCCTCAAAGGTTATTCCCGCTCGCCTGCTTGGCATCACCGAGAAAACAGGCTCGGGTATGGAGCTGCTGCTCCTTCGTATGCTTGACGACGGCAGATGGGAAACCCTCGTCCGCCCGGGCAAGCGCGCCAAGGTGGGAGCGAGATTCAATTTCTCCGACATTCTCCGCGCCGAGGTAGCAGAGGTACTGCCCGACGGTAACAGAATCGTCCGCTTCGAGTACGATACCGAGGCCTATAAATCCATCTACGAGGTGCTTGATAAGATCGGCAATATGCCCCTGCCCCCCTACATTACGAAAAAGCTTGAAAACAAGAGCGATTACCAGACCGTATATGCGAAAGAGGAGGGCTCTGCCGCCGCGCCTACCGCGGGGCTTCATTTCACCGATGAGCTACTCGCGCGTATAAAAGAAAAGGGCGTGGGCTACGGTGAGGTTACTCTCCACGTAGGTCTCGGCACCTTCCGCCCCGTAAAGGCTGAGAAGCTGGCCGACCACGAAATGCACGGCGAATATTTCCATATCGAGAGGGAAGTGGCAGACGAGATCAACAGAAGAAGGGCGGCAGGCGGCAGAATTATCGCCGTAGGAACAACCTCCTGCCGTGTTCTTGAAAGCGTCGCTACCGATGACGGAATAGTTCATGCAATCTCGGGCGAAACAGGCATTTTCATCTACCCCGGCTATAAATTCAAGGCCATCGATGCCCTGATAACCAACTTCCACCTGCCCGAAAGCACCCTCATTATGCTTGTCAGCGCCCTGGCAGGTAAAGACTTCGTTATGAATGCCTACGAAACCGCGGTAAAGGAGTCGTATAGATTTTTCTCCTTCGGAGACGCTATGTTCATTGAGTGATTTTAACTCAATGAACAATGATATATTCGCTTTCTTCACAAAGCGAATATGATATATTTGCTATGCAAAAATGATATAGTTCGCAGAGCGAACAATGATATATTTGCCTACCGCAAAAATGAAAATATCTTTAATAGAATTACCATATAAAAACAAGAAAAGAAAGATGAAGAATAAGAATGTGTAAAGAGAAATTTAATTTCTAATTTCTAATTCCTAATTTCTAATTTTTCATTTTTCTTGGAGAGAAAAATGAAATTCGTTTGCCCTAAATGCGGAGAAAAACTGAATATTGAAGAGAGCAGGGCGGTTTGCCAAAACGGCCATTCCTATGACCGCGCAAAGGGCGGATATTACAATCTTCTCCTTTCCCAAAAGGGCGGCACACACGGCGACAACAAGGAGATGGTTCTTGCCCGCCGCGCCTTCCTTTCGGCGGGGTACTACGCCCCTCTTGCAAGGTACGTGGCAACCCAAGTCATGGAGTACACTCCCGCCTTTGGCTCGGTGCTGGATGCGGGCGCAGGCGAGGGCTACTACACCGATTTTATCGAGCGCTCGCTCTACGAGAGGGATGGCGAAAGCCACGTCAGCGCCTTCGATATCTCCAAGGATGCGGTGCGGGAGATTGGCAAGAAAAATCCCCGCATATCCCTGGCGGTTGCGGGCTCTTATCATATGCCCATAGCCGACTCATCTGTTGACACGGTGGTGAATACCTTCTCCCCCCTTGCTCTTTCGGAAACTCTCAGAGTGCTGAAGAGTGGCGGCCATTTTATTATGGCTATCCCGGGGGAAAACCATCTCTTTGGGCTGAAAAACGCGATCTATGAAACCCCCTACAAAAACGCGGTTGATGATACAGCCCTTGATGGTTTTGAGCTTATCGAGGACGAGCCCCTCAGCTACAAAATAAGGCTTGACTCCCCCGAGTCGGTGCGAGACCTCTTTATGATGACCCCTTACGCCTACCGCACAAGACCCGCCGACAGAGAGAAGATCCTCGCGCTCACGAGCCTTGAGACCGAGGTAGATTTCAGAGTCTTCGTTTACAAGAAAATCTGATTTTTCAAAAAATGCCGCAAGTATAAAATTCACGCTTCGGCGCATAAATCCCTAAAAATGCAAATAATACTATACATATAGGTGAAAATATGGACTTAACACACGGAAAATATCTTGGCGTTGATTACGGCGACAAGCGCACAGGCCTTGCGGAATGCGACCTCTCTGGCATGCTTGCCAGCGGCATTTGCACTATCTCCGAGGGCGGTATGAGAAAGACCGCCATTCGCGTGGCCGACGAGGCAGAGAAGCGCGCTTGCAAGAAAATAATAATCGGCCTGCCTAAGAATATGGACGGCAGCGAGGGGCAGAGAACAGACGTGATCCGCGCCTTTGCAGACCTTCTTCGCGAATACACAAAAATTGATATCGACTTCTTCGACGAGCGCATGACCACCATGATGGCATACCGCTATATGGGCGAGGTGGGCACCTTCGGGAAAAAAAGAAAAAACAACGTAGATACCCTCTCCGCAGAGATAATCCTTCAGGGCTATCTTGATCGCGAGAGGCGCGGGGTGTAATAATATGAATAAGAACGTTTTGATCATATACACGGGCGGTACTATCGGTATGAAGGGATCGGAGAACGGCTACGCCCCCACCAAGGGCTATCTTGCCGAGGCAATTGCCGAGATACCCGATCTTCATTCTCCCTCAATGCCAAGCTGGGATCTTTGCGAGATGGATCCCCTTCTCGACTCCTCGGATATGACGGTGGTTGAATGGAATGCCATCGGCAGAAAGATTTACGAGAATTACCACGCCTACGACGGCTTCGTTATCCTCCACGGAACAGACACGATGGCATACACTGCCTCAGCCCTTTCCTTTATGCTGAAGGGGCTTTCCAAGCCTGTAATTCTCACCGGCTCGCAGATTCCTCTCTCGGAGATAAGATCTGACGGCAGAGATAATCTCATAACATCCCTCCTTATCGCAGGGGAGGGCATAGTGCGAGAGGTCGCCCTCTACTTCAGCGGCAAGCTCCTTCGTGGCAACCGCGCAACCAAGATGAACGCGGACGATCTCGTTGCCTTCTCATCGCCCAATTTCCCCCCTCTTGCAGTAGCGGGCATTACCATTAAGTATAACTATTCTGTGATCAGGGCGGCAAAAGATCAGGCGATCTCCTTTATTCCCCTCTCTGAAATTCCCATCGGCGTCATCAAGGTTTTTCCGGGAATTCAGTTCTCTCTCTTTGAATCTATAATGACAGATAAGCTCTCGGGCATAGTTCTGGAAACCTTCGGCGCGGGCAATATCCCCGGTGGCGGAGGAAAGCTTATCCCCATCATCAAAAAGGCATTCTCCTCCGGCTCTATCGTTGTGGTATGCTCCCAGTGCCCGGGCGGCACGGTTACCCTCGGCGCATATAAAACAAGCTCGTCCTTAAAGGAAGCAGGCGCTGTCAGCGGCAAGGATATGACCACCGAGGCGGCAGTCGCAAAGCTTTACTACCTCTTCAGCCTGGGCCTTGGCAGCGATGAAATCAAAACCGAAATGGAAGAAGACCTCCGCGGCGAGCTGACCCGATAATTAGAAAAAACACTAAAACTAAATACAAAGGAATCTCTCTTTTTCTTTCGGTGCAGAGCATAACGCCCGGAGTTGAAAGAGAGATTTTTCTTATTTTAGCAGTACTCGGGCATTTATTTTTTTCTTTTGTTAGGGCAGTAGAAAGCATCTTTTATGTAGCCGTTTTTTCAGCTTTTTTTGCAAAAACAACCTTGCTGAAATTAATAAAATGTAAAGCTGACGAAAAATCATATCGGAATAGTATAGTATGAAAAATACCGAGAAATGTCGCATTTCACCATCACGGTCTTTGCAAAATTACATTTTCCCGCTAAAAACGAAAAAATCTCAAAAACTTCTTCTCTTTTCTTAAAAGGCTGAAAAAATTGTTATAATCTTTGTTTTTATCCACCGCATTCATAGCATTCATAAGAAATTCCCAAAAAGCATAAAATTCAGGGAAAGGAGAGATCTTATGAAAAAGCTTTTTCTTTTGCCATTTTTATGTCTTTTTATTCTTTCTGCCTGCCAGCCGCCCGCGCCGCCCGTGGATCTGCTCTCGGAGTTTGTAAAATCCTACGGCGCTGAGGGCATCATCTACCATTCCGAGGCAGAGGAAGGGGACGAGGGTTACCTTTCCCCCGAGCTTGCGTGTCTTGCCTTCGGCGATAGGGAATTGCCAAAATCCTACGCCATACTCCTGAATATTCATCTTGACACCGCCACCGAGTGCGGTCTTTTTCTCATAGAAGGGAACAAAAAAGAACTGCTGGAGCTTTCCGCCGCCCGCGCCTCCATCCTGGACCCAGTGGGCAATCGCACCCACATCGCCATCTACGGCGACTACGTCTTCTATTCCACACTCAGCGATAAAGAAAAAGCAAAACGAATTGCCGACTTTACGTTTAAGTAGTTTCAGTTTAACCTTGGCTGTAAAAAATCCGTAATGTTATTTATAAATAAACGAGTTACTATTGAAATATTCCCCCTTGACTTTTCCTCGCAAATCCTATATAATAGTGTGGTAAAAATAAGAAGTCCGCCGCGAGGGCGGAGAAGAGGTAAAAATGGAAATTCGTGAAGTCATACTTTGTAAGCTTGGTGAGGTAGTTCTGAAGGGCGCAAACCGCCAGACCTTTGAGTCTCAGCTTGTTAAGGAGCTGCGCAGAAGAGCCTGCCCCCACGGCATATTCAAGATATATTTCAGCCAAAGCACCATATACGTAGAGCCCCAGGACGAGTTCTGCGATATGGACGGCATGTATGAGACCGCAAAGAAGGTATTCGGCATCGCAGGCGTAAACCGCGCCGCAGTTTGCGAGAAAAACATGGACGCTATCAAGGAGATGGCACGTGAATATCTCCCCGAGAAGCTCTACGGCAAGCGCACCTTCAAGGTGGACGCCAAGCGCTCGGACAAGCGCTTCCCCCTGAAGTCTCCCGAGATCTCTGCGGAGATCGGCGGAGTTATCCTTTCCACAGTGAAGGGAATTAAGGTTGACGTGCATAAGCCCGACGTAACCGTCACCGTTGAGATCCGCGACGAGTACGCCTACATCCGCGCAGGCCAGGAGCCCGGCGCAGGCGGCCTTCCCATTCGCTCTGCGGGCAGAGGTCTGCTCCTTCTTTCGGGCGGTATCGACTCTCCCGTTGCGGGCTGTATGATGGCAAAGCGGGGTATGGATATCGAGGCGCTCCATTTTGAGTCCTTCCCCTATACCTCCGAGCGTGCAAGGGAAAAGGTAATGCAATTGGCACAGGAGATGTGTGAGTTCTGCGGAAGAATCTACGTCCACGTAATTTCTCTCACTCATATTCAGGAGGAGCTTCGTGACAGGTGCGAGGAGGACTATTTTACTATTCTTCTCCGTATGTTTATGATGCGTCTTGCCGAGAGATGCGCAAGAGATTATAAGTGCCACGCTCTTATCACAGGCGAGAGTCTCGGTCAGGTTGCGTCACAGACGCTCTCTGCAATTGAGGTCACCGACTCTGCGGTAAATATGCCTGTCTTCCGTCCCTGCATCGGTCTTGATAAGAATGAGATAGTCGTTCAGGCACGTCACTTTGGCACCTTTGACACCTCGATTTTACCCTTTGAGGACTGCTGTACGGTCTTTACTCCAAGACACCCGAAGACTCAGCCGAGACTTGGTGAGGTTATGCGTGAGCTTGAGAAAATAGACTTTGAGGGGCTTCTTGACGAGGCGTATGCAACTATGACAACCGAGATAAAGGTTGTTTACGACGGCTATAAATAAAAAACTTAGGCGGAAGCGCCCGAGAGGGAAATGCTTTCGCCTATAAATTACTTTATACATTCAAGCTTGATGGTATTCGTGCTTCCTGCCTTGCCGCCTATCTGACCGCCGGTAATAACGACGTTGTCACCGGAGCAAAGGTGAAGCGTTTGCTTCGCTTTACGCAGTGCGTTATAAAACATAACCTCCATAGACTCAAACTCCTCTGTCATAACCGGTGTTACACCCCATGAGAGATTGAGCTTTCTCCATGCACGCTCGTTTGTGGTGAGACCGATGATGTCAACGGGACATCTGAATCGGCTGACCATTCTGGCGGTCTGTCCGCTGATAGAATTCACAACGATGCATTTTGCCGAAACGTCGGTTGCCATAGCACAGGTGGCGTGAGAAACAGCATCGGCATTATTTCTAATCTTAAACTCGGTCGTTCTGAACCATTCGCC
>JAZTXP010000019.1:0-10088 GCA_045636465.1 Eubacteriales bacterium | reverse complement strand
ACCCAAAAAGAAAAAACTCAATCACCCGAATGGGTAATTGAGTTTCTTTGGTTGCGGAGATGGGATTTGAAATATAATCGGGGAGGGTTATTTGCTATTCGTCGGTCGGACACGACGAATTACGCAATATTCCGCCCGAGGCGGAATGGATCCCGACGGCATTCTGCGCTAGCGCTTGAATGCTCGGATCATAGAGCGTAGCTCATGAGGTTCATATCCCATTAATCTCGGCAACCCAAAAAGAAAAAACTCAATCACCCGAATGGGTAATTGAGTTTCTTTGGTTGCGGAGATGGGATTTGAACCTCATGACCTTCGGGTTATGAGCCCGACGAGCTACCAGACTGCTCCACTCCGCGATATTATGGTGCCGGAAGCCGGGGTCGAACCGGTACGAGAAAAAATCTCACGGGATTTTAAGTCCCGGGCGTCTGCCAATTCCGCCATTCCGGCATGAACGACCGTGTGGTCTTCCACATTGCTAATATATTATAGCATCAAAATGCATAAAAGTCAATAGGTTTTTGAAAAAAACTTAAAAAACTTTTCGACAATCTATTGACAGAAAGAAAAAAATATGATATTATATACAATAGTTTTGAAAAAGACGATATGAAAACAACTTAAAGGCTGTTTAGGAATATCTCGACGTAAAGTCGAGAATATCCGCTGGAAGCGGATATACGAAGCGGATTCGCGCAACAAGTTACGCGAGCCACTTCGAGATTCTCTGCAAACAATTACAGCCTGAAGGTTGTAATTGCTTGCAGGAATATCGAAGTGGTCATAACGAGGCGGTCTTGAAAACCGTTTGCCCTAAAGGCACGGGGGTTCGAATCCCTCTTCCTGCGCCAAAACAAAATCCCACCCGTAGCGGTGGGATTTTTGTTTTGGCATAGAATGAGAGGATGCGAATCCTCTTACGCGACTTGTAAAGGAGTGTGAGGGAGGTTGCCGCTCATGATAAAATATGTACAGGTTTTCGTTTTTTTATAATAACGCAAGTTTGTAATACTCGCTTGGCAAAATATTGCCGTTGGCAATATGCTGCATTCGCCACTCGGAGATCGAAATGCTTGTATTTCAGGCGGAGAGTGAACGAATATTCGTCAAGGACGAACCTCCCTCTTCCAGCTCACCACACATAGCGGTGGGATTTTTCTTTTTCAATATAAAAAGGGGCTAGTTTAAGCTGTAGAAGCTTGGCTAGTCCCTTCTCTTTAGAGTAGAGTGTTTTTTATTTTTCTTAAAAAAATGAGTATGTTACGCTGAAAGAAAATGAAAAATGAAAATCATTTTCTTATGGGCAAGAGGGCGCGGGTTTCGGTTTTGTACTCGGCGAAGCCTTCCTTGTGGGACTGCCTGCCGTCTGCCAGGGGGATGCTGACGAAAAGGAAGAGCGCGGTGTTTGAGAGGGCGCCTGCAGCAAGATACCACGCGTCGGGGGCCGCGCAGATTACGGAGAGGGCTATTCCCCACCACATAAGGATCTCGCCAAGATAATTCGGATGCCTTGAATACTGCCAAAGGCCGTTACGGATGAATGGGCCGGTTTTGTTTTTACGGAATTTATGCATCTCCATATCTGCTATGCCCTGCATAACTGCCGCAGTCAAGGATATAAGGATGAATATGATGCTGAAGATATTTGCAGAGATATTATGTATGATGGCATAGGCGGCAGGAAGGATGCAAGCATAAACCACGAGGGTAGGTACAAGATGTATGCCCGTGAAATTGACGATGGGATAGAAGGTGCCTGTCTTTTCCTTTAGCATTGTGTAGCGCCAATCCTGATGATTGAGATTCGAAAAGGTATACGCCCAGTTTGCCGTTAAGCGAGTTGCCCAAAAGGATACGGCTATTATCAGCATAATGCCGAGCCAGGTAAGTTTTCTGCCGATTGCAAACGCAATGAGGATAACCGGGGGCTGAACGCTCCAATAAGGATCGTAGACTGAGGCGTTAGAGAATATCACGCTGAAGGCGAAGGTCACTACGGTTGCTACGACGTCAGCGACGAGGAGGGCGAGCCACCAGGTGAGGTCAAGTGAATTGTAGGTTGCTATACCTACTACAGTAGCTATAACGTATACGAGGGCTACGGCAATAAAGCTTGCCAATCTACTTTGCTTTAATTTTTCCATATTTGTTTTTTCCTTTATTGTACTGATAATACTATGAAGATGTATACTATTGTTAACATTTTTTATGTGTGTCACTTAACAGTTATCTTTTAGCCTTGTAAATTATAACACAGGTTAATGGATTTTTCAAGAGAGATCGGGAATTTTGTTTAATTTTGTCGATATTGCATAATTTTATTTATACCGCAGACGAGGCTATTGACACATACAGAAGAATCTGCTATAATTTTCTGTAATCAAGACGGTTTTGGAGGACTGGAATTATGGAGAATATCATTATCAGAAGAATAACCGCAGGGGAGGTTGCCGATGCAATGGCGCTGGCGCTTGAGGTTTTTATGCAATTTGAGGCGCCCGATTACTCTTCTGAGGGAGTTGAGACCTTCAAGCGGGATATTGTAGAAAATCCTCGGTATTTAGAGAATGCAAGGCTTGGAGTATGTCCGATATATGGCGCGTTTGACGGCGATACCATCGTTGGGCTGATGGGTATGAGAAGCAACAAAACGCATATAAATCTTGTGTTTACTAAAAAGGAATATCACAGAAGAGGCATTGCTAGGACGATATTCAGATATTTGCTCGATGACGTTCTTAAGGAAAATCCCACACTTGATGCCCTGACGCTAAATTCATCGCCATACGGATTACCCTTTTATCTAGCAATTGGGTTTATACCCCAGGGTGAGGAGCAGGAGATCAACGGCATCAAATTCACTCCTATGAAATATATAATTAAATGAATTTGCAATATCGGGAATTTCTACCGGAGGTTGCGGAAACCTTAATATTCAACCGATAATTCAACCGATAATTGCTTTACTTTTAATAAAGGGTGTGCTATAATGGTCGTAAACAATACAACGGGGGTTATTCTATGGATGAATTAACTACTACAAAAAGTAAAAAGCTATGGAATAAGGACTTTATTCTTCTTTTACAGGGCAGTATCGTCAGCACCATTGGCGATATGATGTATAGCGTTGCTATCGGCTATTGGGTTTACGAAAAGACCGGCTCAAACAGCCTTATGGGAATAATGACCGCAATTTCTATGATCGTTACTATGGTGCTTTCTCCTTTCACGGGAAGCATTACGGATAGATGCAACAGAAAATGGGTTTTGGTGGGAATGGATATTATGCAAGGCGTTGTTATGATCACTATCGGTGTTCTGGCATTTGCAGATAAGCTCTCTATTGCGGTTGTTCTGATTGCGGCATTTTTGGCGGCCTTTGGTTCTGTTTTTTACTCCCCTGCCGCAAGCACACTTATGCTGGATATAATTCCCCACGACGATATGGTGCGCGGACAGTCTGTTTTCTCGGGTGCCTCGTCCTTCGTTAATATGGTCGGCACCGCCTTCAGCGGAGTTATAGTAGCCTTCTTTGGAGTTCCGATCATCGTTATTTTTAACGGTCTCAGTAATCTATACTCGGCTGTCTCGGAGCTTTTTATTAACGTTCCAAAAACCGTGAAGCAGGGTACGCCCGTTACCGTAACAGGCATTGCCCGTGATTACCTATCCGCTGTCAAGACGATATTCTCTGATGAGCATCTTAAGCTTTTCGTTCCATCCGTTCTGATAATCAACCTCCTTGGATCAGGCCCTCTCGCTTTGGCTTTGCCCTTTGTATTGGAAAAGGGCTTCCCCGTTGATAATTACGGCTATTTAATGTCTGTATGGACGGCGGCAAGCTTAATTTCGGTTCTTGTTTTAAGCGTTATAAAGCTATCGCCAAAATTCAGATTTTGGGCTATGGCTATCGGCTTTATGGGAACATCGGTATTCCTCGCCTTGACTTATTTATCTGCTAATTTCGCGCTTATATGCGTTTTCGCCTTCATTGGTGCTTTTATGAATACGGCGGCTAATATGATCTTCAACGCTGCTTTTATGCTGGCTATACCAAAGGAAAACAGAGGCGCTGTTACGGGCTTCTTCCAATCGGCGGCGGTTGGCGGAAATGCTATCTCGGTAATTATGTACGGATTCCTCGGCGATGTATTCCCTCTATACATAGTTTTTACAATCGGCGCAGTTATCTCTCTTATCCCGATGTCGTACCTTTGCTTCAATCCCAAAACAAAGGCTTTTATTCTCGCCCATTGATATTCACCACCCTGCCATCGCGGGGTGGTTTTTTATGTTTAGCAAAAATCGGTATGCCTACTTGCATTCTATATATTGACGGCGATAATATGACCAGATAACTAAGTGCAATTCCCTTGACTTTGACTCTTCCTTTATGATATAATTATGGTGGTACAATTTTCTACAGAATACCGAAATCGAGGTGATAAATTTGAAATTTCCGAAAATAAAAAATGCTTTGCTTTGCAGAATTTTGGTTTACGTAGTAGTACTAGGTGTATTTATAGCACCTATGGCTATTCTCATTGCAAATGCCGAATTTTTACCTTTACCTATACAAATATTGGGATTTTTTGGACCGCTAGTAGGTCTTTTGGTTTATATGTTCAAAAACGCCGGTATCCTGATAATTATGGATGCGATGCTTGCGCAGATTCACTACCATAATATCGCGAGAAAGAAATTTTCATTGCCAAAGAATTTTTCGCTAAAGAGAGTTGAATGGATAATTTCACTTTTCGGCAAGAAATATGAGCCTGCGCAAATTTTACCACTTCCACACTCTGTAAGATATAAATGTCAGACTCCAATTACTGTATATACAAGTGGAATTGAAAAGGTAGTTCTTACATATCACGTGGATTTCTTAGATAAGGAGACCTATCTTTCCATATTTAAGTCGGCTAATGCCAATTCAAAGGCGCTTCAAGGCAAGAAAAAGCCTCTATTTCTAGATAAGGCGCAGAAAAAGTCTCCCCTCTCCAGAACTACGGTTATATTCATTTTTGCAAAGAGCGTGGAAGAATATTTCAAAGAAAATTTATATAAGGTGGTTTGCCAGAATGAGGGTGACGGATTCAATATTACAGTTATTCCCTGCGTTGTAGATTTAGAGAGCGAATATGCAGTATTCAATTCTTTGCGCTACCCTTATATGAATCAGTATCCTGCAAAAAATCGTGGAGTAAATATGGTTCGCAACATTCTTTTCGGAGGATTTCTTACTTTAAGAAGATCGCCCGATAGGATTGAGATGCCTGAGGACTATAATCCCGAGAAAACCTTATGGAGCTACTGGAAAGAGATGAAAGATATGCTTATCGACCAGAGCGATGCAAAAAGGCGATACGAGCCTATGAAGCACGGAGAGATAGTTATAGAGGAAGATTATATTTATTTGAAATGGGAGGAACGCGGAGTTTGGTTACTCTTTGAGCTTGACGAGGAGACAAAGGTGGCTAAGGTTGATGTGATTCGCTACTGGTATTATCCTAGGTCGACTGAAATTGCAAAGGACACGGTAAAAGAAATCAAAAAACGGATTTCGATGTATTTTGCAGAAATGGGATATGTGGCGAAGTTTGAAAATTATGAATAAATCTTGATTTCAGGAGGTTTTATATGAAAAAGCTTTTCACTGCTATAAGAAAAAATGATATTGATCTGGTAAAGAAAATTTTGGAGGGTTCTCCTGAGTTGATTTCCTGCGTTTCTACCGGTGCGCCTAAAAAGGACGATGGACAATCACCTCTGCAGGTGGCATTAAAGGCGTCATCATCTGAAATCGTTAATTATTTGCTGGATGCAGGCGCTGACGTGAACTTTATGGAAGGAGAAGGGTGCATAAATCATTGGCGCGCGCCCGTGATACACGATGCAATAAATCGCGCTGTTATGTGTAGCCGCTGGAATGTAAACAGATGTGGCGAATTAGAAGTTTTCAGCACAAAAAAGGATGCTGACGAGGCATTTGAAATATTGAAAAGAATCATTTCACTTGGCGCGGACGTCAATGCCAAGGATTCCATAGGCAATGCTCCGCTTGATAGAGCCTGTTTGCAGGCAAGACAGATCTTACCACGGACAAATAACGATGATAATCGCGTATTAACGGATGAGTTGAAATCCGATATTTCTCGTATATTCAAGCTTTTGATACAGAGCGGCGCGGATATGCAATACGTGCATCCTAACTCAGGTAAAACCTGTCTTGAAGACTACGGTAATGAGACTCTGGGGAAATTTTTAAGATAGATCACGATGCATTAAACCGAATTTATCTGTAAATTCTCTTGTTTTTTATGAATGACACGAAAAAGGGGGATGTTTTTAATGTTTGATACTGCTATGTTTGATAAAATATGCTCTGTGAAATGTTCCGAAGGGGAACTAAAGAATTTCGTTCGCGGATTGAATCGTAGAGAATTCGACATGGACAATGCTTTTGATAAATACTATCGCGTGGAAACCGTTATCAAATGTATTGAGCTTTATAAATCGGGGGAGATTTCTGATAGAATTTTTGCATACTGGGCGTGCGCTTACAACTGGATCGTTATGGAAGGCTTCAAGGGCAAGGACAATGATGAAAATGAAAAGGACGTATCTCTTAAGACGGTGATCAGGTGGGAGATATCGGATTGGCTTGACAGCCTTTCATTCTGCGACTCTTATGATAAAAGTGAATTTCTTTTAGATATTGATGACTATGCATACGCCCTTCGGATGATGGACTCCCTATATAAAAACGCCGATGACCTACGCGCATTTTATTCCTATACCTATATGAAGTACGATGATGGCGAGGATTTTGGTGATATATATATTTTACTGATAAATGATAAGAGCCGCGAATTTATCATATTTGAAAATGATTTCTGTGACTTCAGAAAATGTACGCTTCATGCTACTCTTTGCGAAGAAGAAATACTGAATCAAACGATGCGGGACCTCGGCAATGCCGGATACAAAGAGATTAAGCTGGGACGGGAATTTGATATGTAAATCCTTCACTCTTAATTATTTTTTATTTTTTAATGATTATTATTTAAGTTTCTTATTGAATTTTGTTTTTATTTGTGCTATACTGTATTTGTATAAGTATTTTATCGGGGGATTTTTCCTTATGAAGATGATAAATATCAATATTCCCGGGCACGAGGATGCGACCCTTGAGGGATATATTCTTGATTGCGAGATCACCCTCGGTCAGGAGACCGACAGACCTGCTATCGTCATTTGCCCCGGCGGAGGATATCTTTACTGCTCTCCAAGAGAGGGTGAGCCGGTGGCGCTGGCTTATGCGGCGAGAGGTATTCACGCGTTTATTCTCCGATATTCCACAGGAAGGGCGGCGGCAGGCTTTGCTCCCTTGGAGGAGATAAGCTGGGCGATTGGCTACATTCGCGAAAATGCGAAGGAGTGGCATATTGATCCCGATAAAATTCTCACCTGCGGATTCTCTGCAGGCGGACATCTTGCTCTTGCCGCAGGCGTTATGGCGGAAAACAGACCGAATGCTATGGTGCTTTCCTACCCTGCCGTTTCAATGCCCAATATTCCCGGCGCGGATATGATGCTGAAGCTGCTTTGCGGCAAGGCAGAGGTAACGGACGAGGATGCTGAGAGGCTGGAGCTTGTTTCAAAGGTGGACGAAAATACTCCGCCCGCATTTATTGTGGCTACGGCTGAGGATATGCTAACGGGATTCGGTGCGCTTCCTCTCGCGAAAAGATACAGTGATCTGCGCCTTGGTTATGAGTTACATATTTTCCAGCACGGCCCTCACGGATATTCTCTCGCAAACGAGGTATCGGCCGACGGAAGCTCTCAGGTTATGAATGAGTCCTATGCGAAGTGGGTTGATATGAGCGTCTTTTGGATGAAGAAGGTGCTTGGCGAGCCTACCTTTGTGGATAAGTCCACAAGCAAGATCGGTAAATATATGGCCGAGCTTGGGATCGATATGAATGGCGATTTTGGAAACGCATAACAATCGGAGGATATTAATATGAGAAGGTTGACTATTACCAGAAGAAAGACTATAGTTGGTTCTTGGGGGAAATTAAAGGTTTACCTCGTTGACAATTTACATAACGATCTCGACGTTTGCGGGGAGAGCTGCAGACTCATCGGTACATTAAAAAACGGAGAAACAAAAAGCTTCGATATTGATTCGGGTGAAGGCAGAGTTTACGTTTTGTTTGATAAAGCAAGCCGCAACTGGTGCAATGATTCGAGGCTTATTCCCGATGGAGACGATGACGTTACCTTAACGGGTATATGCAAATTCAATCCCTTCATAGGCAACGCATACCTTTTTGACGGCGAGCCCGATGAGGTGAGCGCCAAGAACAAAAAGAAGAGTAATCTCAAAGGTTGCCTCACTATGATTTTGGCCTGTCTTATAGGTGTTGGCCTAGGTATCGTCTTAGAAACGATCATTTTTGATATTTTATTAGGTTAATTAATTTATTTGGAGGATATTATGAGAAAGTTAACTATTACCAGAAAAGGTTCTATCGTTGGATGCTTGCATAAGCTTAATGTTTACCTTGCGGACTATGAAAACGGTGATCTTGATATTTGCGATATTTCTTGCAGAAAGATCGGCGAGATCAAAAACGATGAGAGCATTACATTTGATATTGACAACAACGTAGGCCGCGTGTTCGTTATTGCTGATAAGGCTACCCGCAATCTTTGCAATGACTCGGTACATATTATGGCAGGCGACACAAACGTTGAGCTTAGCGGAAAATGCAAGTTCAATCCCTTCAGACTCAATGCCTTCACCTTTGAAGGCACACCCGACGAGATGGCAAAGAGATACAGAGGCAATGCTAACAGAAACGGCAGCCTTCTTTGGGCAGGTATTGCTATCGTTGCGGCTTTTGCTGCCATTGCTGTTTACGCTCTTCCCATCTGGTGGGGTTAATTTAACGTAGAATGCGGCGATCACTCGTCGCATTTTGACTGAGAAAGGATATATTATGGAAAATAAGACTGTTTCTCCCGAGGCTATTACGATCATAAAAAAGATGCAGCAGAATGAGCTTACCGAAAGCTACATTTACGAGGCGATCGCAAAGTTTGCCAAGGGCGATGAAAATAAGGCTACTCTTCTCCGCCTGGCAAAGGAAGAGAGATCCCACTACGAGATCTGGCGTGGCTATACCGGCGAGGAAATGAAGCCTAATAAATTCAAGATCTTTAAGTTTACCGCTATTGCCAGAATTCTCGGCTTTACCTTTGCTGTGAAGCTTATGGAGAGAGGCGAGGAGGCAGCTCAGGGCGAATATGCTATGCTTGCCGAGGAGGTGCCCGAGAGCGCTACCATCAAGGAGCAGGAGGAGGAGCATGAAAAGGCTCTTCTCGATATGCTTGATGAAGAGAGCCTACAGTATGTGGGCAGTATGGTGCTTGGTCTTTCCGATGCGCTGGTCGAGCTGGCGGGAAGCCTTGCGGGCTTTACCTTCGCAATGCAGGACACAAAGATGGTTGCTCTTTCGGGACTTATCGTTGGTATTTCCGCTACATTCTCCATGGCATCAAGCGAGTTCCTGTCCGCAAAAAGCGAGGGCAGAAGCGACGCGCTGAAGTCCTGCGCATACACCGGAGGCGCGTACCTTGTAACCGTGGCGCTACTGATACTTCCCTACCTTATTTTTACAAGTATCGTGCCTGCGCTTATTTCTATGATGGCAATTATCGTGCTTATTATCGCAGGCTTTACATACTACACCTCTGTGGCTAAGGACGAGCCCTTCAAGTCAAGATTCCTTGAGATGACTCTCATCAGCCTTGGCGTTGCAGTTCTTTCCTTCGGCGTTGGTCTTCTTGCAAAGAAGGTTCTGGGCGTTGACGTTTGATAAGCTTAATAAATGTATTTATCCCGATCTGTGTTTACAGGTCGGGATTTTTTATGGTTCTATAATAAATGTTGGGGTGGGGCTCAACATTTTGAAAAAAATTTTAAAAAAGACGAGCATAATGATTAAAAATCTGTTAGAATAGAGTTACCACACAGCAATCGAACGGAGGTTAATCATTATGCTCGCTTATAA
>JAZTXP010000018.1:0-22324 GCA_045636465.1 Eubacteriales bacterium | reverse complement strand
CTCATCCACCGCGACAAGGCGCGGTCCCCCTTCTCCCGCAGGAGAAGGCTTTGAGGATGAGCGATAAGTACATCAAGCACCCCTCCGAGCTCTTCAAGACAGGCGACGTTATCGAGGTAAAGATCAAGGACGTTGATCTCAAGAAAAACCGCATCGCCCTCACAAGAAAGGGTATGAATGTGAAGTGATGTTGCTTCGCAGTGATGTTGCTTCACAATGATGACGGCTATGCCTGATGATGTTGCTTCGCAATGATGTTGGACTTCGTCCAATGAAAAATGACTAAAATGTAAACAAGGCTTGACAATTCAGCCGATTTACGATATAAAAAACAGAAATCTGCGTAATCAGCCAAGCTAAAAAAGTAGGCAAGTTGCGCAGATTTTTTAGTAATATAAAAACACACCTGATGGATTATAGAAGGAGAGAAGAATGAAAAGAATTATTGTTTTATGTCTTATGACTGTGTTGATTTTTACAAGCTGTGATATCAACCTTCACAAATGGGGCGATGAGCTTGATCCGGATGAAAATAAGCTTCCAAAGAGCGAAGCTCTGGCAATCTCGGAGCTTATAAATGTAGAAGACGTTGTGTACGTAGAGTACCGCGTTACTTATTACCTCAGTAGCAGCTTCCCTTGGCCTTACTGTACTGATAATGTGGATAGCTTCTTTGATTTATTAGACGGTCAAAACGCAGATATTAAATTCATTACCGACATTGAAGATACCGATGATCTTTTTGACGAGCAATTTGAGAAGGCTTGGAACTCCCTTAGGATGGACGAAGACGGAAACCTTCGTCTTACAGACTTCGTTTATTACAACTTGATGGATGAAAACGGAAGGTGGATTGCTACAGGAACGATATATCCAAACGGAGCTGTAGGAATAACAGTTTTTGATTTGAATGATCCCGATGCCAACTCTGAATTTTATGTTACCGAGGCTCCGCTCTGTATTGACCTCGACGCATTAGTTCAGTACATAAACGAAAGCATGGAAGCAGAAAAAAACAATCAATAAACTTGCTTTGCAAGTAATTTTCTACGAAAAAAGGAGAAAGAAAACAATGAGTAAAATAAGAAGTGCGATATACGGCGCGGGATCTCTTGGCACAGTTCTCGGCGCATATATGACGAAAAACGGAGCAGACGTTGAGCTTGTAAACAGAAACAAGGCGCACGTTGCGGCTATGAATGAAAAGGGCGCTAAGGTTATCGGCACCGTTGAGATGACAGTTCCCGTAAAGGCCATCACCCCCGACGAAATGCAGGGAAAATACGAGGTCATCTTCCTTATGACAAAGCAGCTTCACAATAGGGAAGTGGTAACTACCTTAAAGGACTACCTCACCGATGACGGCGTTATCGTAACTCTGCAGAACGGCATTCCCGAGCCCCTCATTGCCGAGATCGTAGGCAAGGATCACACTATGGGCTGCACCGTGGAATGGGGCGCAACTCTCACCTCCCCCGGCGTTGTAACTCTCACAAGCTCCCCTGACAGCCTCTCCTACCACATGGGCAAAATGGAGGGCATCACCGACGAGCAGTTCAATAAGGTAACAAGCCTTCTCGAGCTTATGTGTCCTGTGCATACCGAGGATAATCTCCTTGGCGCAAGATGGTCGAAGCTCCTTATCAATGCCACCTTCTCAGGCCTCGGCACAGTCGTTGGCGGCACATTCGGTAGCGTTTCCGAAAACGCCGAAGCCCGTAAGGTTGCCATCAGATGTATGAAGGAATGTATCGACGTAGGCCGCGCAACAGGCGTCACCTTCGCACCCGTTCAGGGCAAGAATATCACAGCTCTCTTCTATTACACCAACCCCGTCAAGCGCTTTATCGCAGAGCTTCTTATCCCCATCGCAATGAAGAAGCACCGCGACATCGAGCCCTCAATGCTCCAGGATCTGAAGCACGGCAAGCCCTGCGAGATCGACGCCATCAACGGCGTAGTATGCGAGTTTGGCAGAAAGCACGGCATCAAAACTCCCATCAACGATAAGATAGTGGAGATCGTCACCGCCTGCCAAAACGGACAGCTCACCCCCTCCCCCGAAAACATAGGGCTCTTCGCTGATCTCATTAAGTAATTATATGAATTAGTGATTTTAATCTTGTGGAAAATATACATTTTTGATTCACAAGAAGTAAAAAACACATAAAATGTAAATAAAAGATAGCAAATCGAAGGTTTTATCCAAAGACTTGCTATCTTTTTATTTTATATGAATGTTAAATTCTTTTTGTTTTAACTCGCCTTATTATTCTTCAGGAACGTAGTTAAAATGGATAGTAGCATTTGTTAAATATTCGTTGCCGGAATTAGAAATTTTAATTTGATTCCATTCTTCCTCTGTGCCTGTGTAATAAACGTCGGTGAGGCTAACGCAATCAGAGAACGCATAAGAATCAATAGAAGTAACGCTATCAGGTATCACCACACTTTGGAGGTTAGAGCAATATTGGAATGCACCCTTACCAATAAAAGTAACGCTATCAGGTATCACCACGCTGGTGAGGCTAGAGCAATAATAGAACGCATAATTTCCAATAGAAGTAACGCTATCACCGATTACCACATTTGTAAGGTTTTCGCAATGATTAAATGCATCTTCACCAATATAAGTAACACTATCAGGTATCACCACGCTGGCGAGGATTTCACAACTATCGAACGCAGACCTACCAATAGATTTCACACTATCAGGTATTATTAGGCTTGTTAGGCTATCGCAATCACTGAATGCACTACTACCAATAATCTCGACACTATCAGGTATTATTATGCTTGCGAGATCAAAACAATGGTAAAACGCATAATCGCCAATCGTAGTAACACTATGTGGAATTACAAATGAAGTGGCATTTTTACCTGCAGCATATCGAATGAGATTTTTTTCATCCTTGCTGTAAAGGTTGCTATCTATGGATTTATAATACTGATTATTTTCACTTACTTCAATACTGGTGAGGCGAAAGCAACAATAAAATGCCTTAACACTAATATAAGTCACACTATCAGGTATCACAACCTTTGTGAGGCTATCGCAATCATAGAACGCTTTATCACTAATATAAGTTACACTATCAGGTATCACAACGCTTGTGAGTCTGTCACAATCATGAAACGCTTCATTACCAATAGAAGTTACAGGTTTACCATTGTAAGTTTCGGGTATCAAAATTTCGCCGGACAAAGCAGTATTTTTGCATTTTATTTCATAAGAGTCCGAGTCCTCAAGATAAGTGAAAGTAAAGTATTCATCTATGTTGATTGAATCCTTATCGCTGTCGGGCGAGATGAAATCACAAGCACTGAGAGTTAGGACTGTTGCGACTATAATCAAAACCGCAAGTAAAGCTATTTTAGTCTTTTTCATTTTGAATATCTCCTTTATTATTATACATTCATTATATAACTTTTTCCCGTGTATGTCAAGTGTTTCTTTTTCCAAAAGGATTCTATCTGTAACTGAATCAAAAGACTTACGTCTTGCAATCAAAACAAACAACGCACCTTCACCAAAAAGAAAGAGGGCAAAACGCGTAACAAAAAACAAAAAAATAAAACCGCGACCTGCATCAAATGACTTCTCTTGAGATAGAGAAGAGATACCGGGCGCGGTTTTATTTTCTTTTTGCTTACTTATTTGTAAGCGTCTCTCTTACTATTTAATTTTAATATGTAAGAATTAGTTCTTCTTTGCGAAGAGAGCCTTTACCTTCTCAACAAGTGTTGTGAAGAAGCCCTTAACAGCTGTCCAAACCTTCTTTGCGATCTCAACGATCTTGCTCCAGAGGTTCTTGAAGAACTCAACGATCTTGCCCCAAACGTTCTTGAGGGTTGCAACGAACTTTTCCATTGTCATATCACCTTTCTGAAAATTTATTTTTTAATAATTATAATCTCTTTTATTACTTCTTGAAGAGGCCCTTGATCTTAGCGCCAACTGTCTTGAAGAAGTTAACAACAGCTGCCCAAACCTTCTTTGCGATCTCTACGATCTTGCTCCAGAGGTTCTTGAAGAATTCTACGATCTTGCCCCAAACGTTCTTGAGAGTTGCTACGAACTTTTCCATTTCTTTCACCCCTTTCTTTATTTATAAAGTTGGAACTTTGTCACAACATATAAATTCATCGTAGATTATATCATAAAACCTTTCACAAGTCAAGAGGAATTCCTAATATTTTTTAATAATTTTTAATAATTACCAATAATTTTGAATATTTCCCCTAAAAAATGCCAATACTTATTAACTAAATAATGAAACTTCTGTAAAACTATTGAAATAATGGCAAATTTGTGGTAAGATTGTAGTTGTGATAGCCTTCCCCAGCGGGGGAAGGCTACAAAGGATGTGATGCTTCGCATCAATGATGTTACGGCAGAGCCGTAAATGATGTGCTTCGCAATGATGTTTCCGCTTTGCGGAAATGATATTTGCTTTGCAAATACTGTCTTCGGCAAAAAGGAGAAAAAATATGCCAAACGGAATTGAAATTGAGAGAAAATATATAATCCACAAGCCGGATGTGGAGCTGCTTACCGCCTTCCGCGCTTATACTAAAAGCGAGATAACACAGACCTACCTTGTAACCGACGACGGCTCCACCCATCGCGTGCGGAGGCGCGACTTTGGCGACCATATCAGCTACACCGAGACGAGAAAGATCCGCATAGACAAAATGTCGGTAGAGGAGCTTGAGCGGGAGATAACCGAGGAGGAATACGAAACTCTCTTGGAAAATGCCCGCGAGGACAGCGCGCCCATCACAAAAACCCGACATACCTTCGAGTATATGGGGCACACGGTGGAGATCGATGTCTACCCACAGTGGAAAAACACCTGCATTATGGAAACCGAGCTTGAGAGCCGCGACGAGGAGGTCTCCTATCCCGACGTAATAAAAATCCTCTGCGAGGTAACCGGCGACAAACGCTATTCCAATGCAGGAATGGCAAAAGAGTTTCCGCCAGAGCCGGTATGATGTTTGCTTTTTTTGAAAAGCGAACGCGATAATCAAGCCAAGCCGAGTCGACAAGCTTGTTTGTCAGCGAGGCGGCGACGATTGCTCCGCGGTGGCTCGTTAAAAACGAGCATAGTGCGATAGCACCAAGACCGCAGGGGCGGGCTTGCACCGCATAGGCGTATATGTCCTCCCATTCGGTCGGACGAGAGGATATCATTTTCCAAAGTGTAATCAACTCGTTTGCGAAGCAAACATATCACGTTCGCTTTTAGCGAACATCACTTATGGTACTTCTTACCCGCCAGTATGGTGAATGAGCGATAGAGCGCTTCCATGAGGATAACGCGCATTAGCTGATGAGGGAATGTCAGCGCCGAAACAGAGAGGCGCGTTTGGCATTCCTTTTTCACTCTCTCGGAGAGTCCGTGAGACGAGCCGATGATGAGGGCAATCTTGCCCCGCTCGTCAACCATTCTGCCGATGAGCTTTGCCAGGGCAGGGGAGTCATAGGACTTGCCCTCAACACAGAGGGCGATCTTCATCGAATCCTTCGGAATGGCGGCAAGAATCTTATCCGCCTCCGCATCAAGGGCGCGTGCCACCTCGGTAGCATCGTCCTCGTTGTTTATCTTTTCTTCCTTAATATTAATATCATCAACTCTTGCAAACTGCGAGAGTCTTTTTTTATATTCCGCCACTGCATCAACAAGGTATTTTTCCTTCAGCGTGCCGACGGTGATTAGGGTAATTGTTGTCATTTTTACCTCCTTTTGCGGGATAATTTTGGCACATACTTTGTTGCTCCTGCGATACTCGCCTCGGAGTAGGTTTCTACGCCGTCGGCTCCGTTTCTCGGTGCGCCTCGTCTGCGCCTAAAATTCTCCTCGCAAAAACCTTACGGTACAATTTTGGTTGATACTTCAGAAAGCCTGCGACTCAGTCGGCTCGGAGTAGGTATCTACACCGTCGCCTTCTTCGCTTGCCTTTCTTCGTCTGAACCTAAAATTCTCCTCGCAAAAACCTTACGGTATAATTTTGGTGAATACTTGGTTTCAATTTTCCTCGCAAATAAAATTCCAGTCAAAAAGAGTAAACTAATTTCTAATTTCTAATTTCTCATTTCTCATTTCTCATTTTTTCGCTCTGCGAAAAATCATCTTACGCGTGATAATTTTTCAAGTCCGATCTTCAGGGCATCAATAAGCGCGTCGACATCCTCTCTTGTATTCCTATGTGAGAGGCTGATTCTGATTGAATAATCCGCTTCTTCCGCGCTTCTGCCGAAGGCGGTGAGAGCCGACGAGCCGTGAGAGCCGTTAGAGGAGCAGGCCGAGCCCGAGGAAACGTAGATTTTGTATGAGGAGAGGAAATGAAGCATAGTCTCGCTCTTGATCTTTGGCAGGGTGATATTCAGAATGTGCGGCGCGGCCTTTTTCGGCTTGGTGATGCTGATCTCGGGAAGTTCGCCCTCCAGCCTCTCGATCAGATACTCGCGAAGAGCCTTGGTCGCGCTGAAGCTCGCCCTGATATTCTTTTCCGCCCGGCGGATAGCCTCGCCAAATGCTGCAATGCCCGGCACGTTTTCGGTGCCCGATCTGAGGCCGCTCTCCTGACCGCCGCCAAGCACCATTGGCGCAAGGTCGCGCTTTTTTATAATCTCCTTATCCACGATCAGCGCGCCAACACCCTTAGGACCCTCGATCTTATGGGAGGAAACGGTGATCATATCCGCGCCCAAGGTTGCCTTGGTAAAGGGGAATTTCATATAGCTCTGGGTTGCGTCAACGTGGAGCGCCGCATCGGGGCATTTTCTCTTCACCAGCTTGGAAACCGCCGCCGTATCGTAGAGCGCGCCGGTCTCGTTATTCACCATCATCATCGTGACAAGGATTACGTCCGCGGTCAGCTCTCGCTCAAGCGCCGCCATATCTATCTCGCCCCCAACGGTGGGGATGTAGGCTACCTTGTAGCCTTGGCTCTCCAGGTATGAGAGCGGCTTTTCCACCGAGGCATGCTCGCCCATAGTGGAGATGATCTTCGCGCCCCTCTTGTATCTTTCCTTTGCGGTAGCCCTGCCGATGATGGCAAGGTTATTAGCCTCGCTGCCCGATGCGGTGAAAACCACCGTCGAGCCGGAAGCGCCCAGGGAGCGGAGAAGCGACTCGCGCGCCGCACGCAGCTCTCCCTCTGCCGAGAATCCCATACCGTGGAGCGATGAGGGGTTACCCCAACACTCGCGAGAGACAGAAACGTATTTCTCCAGCGCCTCCTCGCATATCCTTGTCGTGGCGCTATTGTCAAGATAAATTTCTCTTTCCATTCTTATAAACGTCCTTAATGTATTATCTATGAAAGTAAGAAAATCAAATTCCGATTTTCTTCGCTAATGTAAAATCTAATTAAAAAAGCCTTAAAATGTAAACTATACTTTTCAAATATACTGCAAAACCCACCTTTTGAAGGCTTCGCCTCTTTCCTCAAAATCAGAAAACTCATCATAGCTTGCCGAAGCAGGGGAGAGGGCCACCGTGTCCTTTTTCTTCGCAAGGGCGAGCGCTACGCCCACCGCCTCTGAAAGATTTTTGCACACCTTAACCGTTTCCCTCGGCATTGCCGCCTTTATTCTCTCAGCCGTCTCGCCAAAGGCTATGACCCTGTCGACCCTTTCGGCAACCGCCCTTGCAAGAGGCGAAAAATCCAACCCCTTATCCGAACCGCCAAGGAGCAAGATCACGCCCCCATCAAGGCCCGAAAGTGTGGCAACCGTCCTCGCAGGCGTGGTGTCGATGGAGGAATTTATAAAGGTCACCCCACCCTTGCGAAGGAAGATCTCCCCTCGGTGAGCAAGCCCCGAAAAATCGGCTATAACCGAAAGCGCCCTCTCCTCGGGAACCTGTCCCCTCGTCAAGGCAAGAGCCGACATAAAGTTCTTTATATTATGATCCTCGCGCCGCTTGAGATCGGCTATAGCGAAGAGCCGCCTGCCGTTTTCCCTTATATAGCCGCCCTCTGTGTCATAGTAAAATTCCGCCGAAATATCCTTCATCCTCGCCTTGCCGAGATCGCTCAAAGCCGTCAGGGCAAAGAGCTTTTTTTCTTTCTCAATAGCCATCAGCGGCGAATCCGGCGAGATCACCGCCTCCTCCGCTTTTGCTATCCCTCGCAGCTTTGCCGCCCGGTATTCCGAGAGGCTCTTATGCCAATTCAGGTGATTTTCGCTGAAGGAGGTTATGACCGCTCGTTTTGACATCGGCTCGGCATATTCAAGCATAAAGCTTGATGCCTCGATAACGTACCCCGAAGCGCCGTCTGTCAGATGGGGTGTCATAGGCTCGCCGATATTGCCGATAGCGGGGAAGCCCTCGCCCAAAATCCGCGAGGCAACCGTTGCGGTGGTGGTCTTTCCGTCGGAGCCTGTGACAAGGTAGATCGGCTTCTTATTAAACCGCAGAAATATCTCAAAATCCGAGGTAAGGGCGCACCTCTGCGCCGCAGCATTCGCAAGCTCCGCCCTATCCCGCCTTACCGACGGGGAGAGAACAAGCAGGTCCTCGTCTATCTCAGAGTAGGCTCTATCACCCTCGTAAATTTCCGAGATACGAAGCCCCTCGGGAATCAAGGAAGGGTCTATTTTCCTTTGGTCGCGTAGTGTGACCTCTCGCCCCTCGCCCGAGAGAAGCTCCATCAAGGCTCTGTTGGATCTTCCCAAGCCGAAAAAGCCTACTTTTTTATCCTTCGTCAATTCTAAAAATGGATTTTTCATTTTTGACTCCTATAATTATAAAATATTTTTCCCGTCAAGTCAACCCCGCCGACAAAACTTTAGTAAATTAACCCTCATTTCGCCACCAAAAGAGCCAAAAAACGGAAAAAAACGTGGCAAACGTAAAAAAACTCACAAGATTTTCCGAAAATACTTGACTTTTTCCTCGTATTATGTCACAATTAAAGAGTATTCTTCGGCGCAAGGCTTCACTTCCTAGTTTATATGCCGAAGAATGTGTCTATATTACAAAAAGGAGAGTATGAATTTCATACAAGAAAGCAATGGAATTTTTAATGAATATGCTCCACGCTATAGCGGAGATAAGAAACCCCGTATTTGATGCGTTTTTCTCCCTCATCACCAGGCTTGGTGAGGAGATCTTCTTCCTCGCCGTGGCGATTTTCTTCTTCTGGTGCGTGAATAAAAGGCAGGGATATTTTATCCTTATAACCGGTCTTTTCGGAACGGTTCTTAACCAGGGAGCAAAGCTCCTCTTCCGCATCCCCCGTCCTTGGGTTTACGACCCAACAATTGAGGTTGTGGGTAACGCAAAGGAAGCCGCAACAGGCTATTCCTTCCCCTCGGGACATACTCAGAATGCCGCAGGCACTCTCGGCGCTATCGCCGCATATAAGCCCACTTGGAAGAGAGTAGTTCCTTGCGTGACCCTTATACTTCTCGTCGGCTTCTCCAGAATGTATCTCGGCGTGCATACCCTTCTTGACGTTGCGGTTTCCCTCGTCTTCGCTGCAGCCCTCGTTCTTATTCTTCGCCCCGTGTTTGTGGACGATGAAAAGTACGATAAATTTATGCCCCTCGTAGTCGCTCTCGGCGTTATTCTCTCGGTGGCGCTGCTCGTTTTCGTTTGGTCCATCGGCGGCGATGAAACCCTTGATCCCCATAATTACGAAAGCGGCCTCAAGAACGCCTGCACCCTTATGGGCTGCACCCTGGGCCTTATTCCCACCTACATAGTGGATCGCAAGTTCACCAAGTTTGAAACTCACGCCCGCTGGTACGCCCAGATCATCAAGGTAGTGCTTGGCCTCGCCGTAGTCCTCGCCATCAAGTCGGGACTCTCCGCGCCCCTCACAGCGCTTTGCGCAGGCAACGCCTACGCAGGCAGAATCATCCGCTACTTCCTCATCGTGATCTTCGCCGGCGTCCTCTGGCCCATGACCTTCAAATGGTTCGGCAAGCTCCGCATCAAAAAGCTCGAAGCCCTCACCGAAAAGCTCACAAAGAAGAGAGCAGAGAAGGCGTAAGCCGGCGCAAAAGAGCGTAAAAAGCGTAAGTAAGCCAAAAAATTTGGAAGCAACCTTCGCCCGCCCCTTCGGCGCATCAAGAAGCGCAGCAGAGCAGAGAAGGCGTAAGTTATGAAAACATAAATCACAAAACAAAAAGCTAAATCCCATAAATATACGCAGAGGCGCCGAAAAGCGCCTCTGTATTTTTATTATAAATATTTTTCCTTGACAAATCTCCTAAACGGTGATATAATCGAATTACCACTAAACTGAATATGTTATCATAAGGGTGTTTTTTTAGGGATATTATACCTTTTTCCCTATAGTTGTTTTTACGAATTTGGTAAAATCGCAAATTTCACGAGACAACTATGGTGGATACCCTAGCTTTTCAGTTTGTGTGGCAACAATCGGGGCCCTACGTTTTTCGGTGCGGTGACTTCGGTTGCCGCACTTTTTGACTTTTAGTGATATTATTGTCAAAAAGGAAAATGAACCGAAAATAAAACGTTTAGGAGAAAGAAATGAAAAAGGTTTGGTCTGTTTTAATTTTGTTGCTTTGCGCAGCAGCAACATTCTTTTTGACTTTGGTAATTTTGGGGCGCAATAGTATTAATATATTTACAGTTCCGATTATAGTTCCGGTAGCGTTTTTGCTAATTGCATTCAGCATAATGCTGATAAAGAAGCAGTTTAAAAGGATTTTAGTTTCAGTTTTTGTAATGGTAATTACCGTGGCTATAGTTTTTGCAATGGCTTTTATAATCGATGGATATATAGGCTCTGACAATAATTTTAATTACTATAAAAACGAAGATGGAACGGTGCGTGTTGACCTTATGGAAATGCACGAGTCTGATGATATAGTCGTTCCCGAAGAATACAATGGAAAAACCGTCACTGAGATTTATTGGTATAACAACATCTTTGATGTTTCGGTAATAAATACCTTCACCATCCCAAGTACTATTGAAAAAATCGTTATACCATCCGTTGCAACAGACGGCCGCCCTACGGTAAATATTAATAGTCTATACTATGAAGGTACGTTAGCCCAATGGTGCAGTATTGAATTTGCAGGGAGTGTGTTAGGAGATGTCGATAAGCTTTATATTGACGGTGTTTTAATAGAAGGGGATCTAGCAATTCCTGCCGAAGTGAATAAGATAAACAATTATGCGTTCTATTATTGCTCTAGCCTTACTAGCGTGGTGATTCCCGACAGCGTTACTTCTATTGGTGATTATGCGTTCTTTGGTTGCTCTAGCCTCACCGACGTATATTACACCGGCACTGAGGAAGAGTGGGGGGCTATCAACATAGGCTCCGGCAACTCTTACCTCACCGACGCCACCATCCATTTCAACTACGTCCCCGAGGAATAATCGGGCTGAAAAGTGCGGTTAAAGCGAAAAACCGATAACAAAAAGTCGATTAACAAAACAACAAAAAAACAAAACTAATAAAACAAGAAAGATAGCAAACCTTTGGCGAAAAACCACCTGTTTGCTATCTTTTATTTACATTATTGGGCTTTTTGCAAAAAAACGAAAAGAAATTTAATTTCTCATTTCTCATTTCTAATTCCTCATTTGTTGCGCGAGAAGCGTCGATCCTAAAGCGATAGGCGTACAAAGGTAGGTGGAGGCCTAAGAGCGGCGGTAGAAAAAATCCATAAAACTCCGAGAAATTCGGAGAATTGTAGCCTAATCTGCCCCATTCTGCGTTTTTTCCCATAAAAACGAGTTTTTTATTTAATTTTCAGGGCTTTTTTGGTCCCGTCAAATGTGACAGCCCCTACTGTATTTTTCTCTTGACAATCGCGACTAAAAGATATATAATAAATATATAACCTATAAATTACGCATTTTACTAAAAAGGAGAAATAAATGAAAGTTACGTTAAAGAAGCTGTTAGTCGGCATTTTCGTTCTGCTCATAGCGATAATGACTGTTTCCGCTTGCGATGACCTTAATCCCGACCAAGAGCTGGAGCTGGAGCATCTTCTAGGCGCTCACGAGTGGGGCGAATGGGCAACCGTGAAAGAGTCGGATTGCAACAGTACGGGCATTAGGAAAAGAGAATGCCTGGATTGTGATATGACCGAAGAAGAGGAGATCCAAAAGAAAAAGCATACTGCAAGCGATTGGATCATCGATACCGAGCCTACCTGCGATGTGGGCTCTAAGCATACCGAATGCGAGATGTGCGGCAAGGTTCTTTCCACCGAGGAAATTCCTCCCGCTTGGGATCACACGCCCGGCGAATGGACGGTAACCGTAGAGCCTGATTGCATACACAAGGGCAGAAAGGTTATTCTGTGCCTGGAGTGCGGCGAGTGCCTTCAGTTGGAAGCACTGCCTGCCACAGGAGAGCATACCGGAGGCGAATGGGAAGTTACCAAGGAATCCACCTGCGTAGAGCAGGGCTTGCAGGTTAAAAACTGCACCGTCTGCGGCGTAAAAACGACCGAGGAAGCACTCCCTCTGTCAAGCGAGCATCAAGATGGAGAATGGATTATTGACGTAGAATCCACCTGTACCGTCGAAGGCTTGAGGCATACCGTATGCGAGCTGTGCGGAGAAATCGCTTCTGAGGAAGTCATCCCCACAGTAGGCGTCCACACCGAAGGCGATTGGATCGTTGACGTAGAATCTACCTGTACCGAGAAGGGATCAAAGCACATAGATTGCACCGCCTGCGGCGAAACCCTTCGCACCGAAGTGATCCCGAAGCATACATACGTTGATGGCAACTGCATTAACTGTCAGCAGACAAGCGAAGAATATTTTAATTTTTCATATCAGGGAAACAATTCTTATTATATATATAGTGTAAACCCGAAATTGGAATTGCCCGCTAACGTCATTTTGCCAAGCGAATATAACGATATGCCTGTTACAGGAATATACTATTACTGTTTCTACGGTATAGATACCCTTGTCAGTATCGTAATAAGCGACAGCATCGTTACCATCGGTCAAAAGGCTTTTGCTAACTGTAAAAATCTTGAGGAAATTACTATAGGTAAATCCGTAGCATCTATTTATTCCGATGCCTTTCTTAATTGTAGCAGTCTCTCAGGCTTGTATATAAGCAATTTATCCGGATGGTGCAATACTTCGTTTAGTAACTATTACAGCAATCCGTTTTACTATGCAGATAACCTTTACGTAAACGGCGAGCCTGTCACAGATATTGTTATTCCGGATGGTACCGAAGCTATTAGTGATTATGCCTTTTATGATTGCGATAGTCTCGAAAGTATCGTGATCCCCGATAGTGTTACGTCTATCGGAGAGCGTGCCTTCTATTCCTGTGGTAGCCTCATGAGCGTTGTAATAGGAAACGGCGTTACAACTATTGGTAACTATGCGTTCTCAGGTTGCGATAGCCTCGAGGGAATTGTGATTTCCGATAGTGTTACATCCATTGGAGAGTGCGCGTTTTATAGTTGTGATAGTCTCGCGGATGCGGTAATCGGCAAAGCGGTCACTTCTATCGGCGATAAGGCATTCTCTGATTGTATCGGCCTCATCAATGTGAAAATTGGTGATGGCGTTACAGCTATTGGTAACTATGCGTTCTATAATTGCAAGAGCCTCACCGACGTGGAAATTGGTGATAGCGTTAAAACTATTGGTGACTATGCGTTCTATTATTGCAAGAGCCTCGAGGGCGTAGTAATCCCCGATAGCGTTAAAACTATTGGTAAGTATGCGTTCGAAAATTGCTATAGCCTTGCGAGCCTTGACATTGGTGATGGCGTTACTTTAATTGATTATAAAGCATTTTATAATTGCTCCGGTCTCACCGACGTGGTGATAGGCGATAGCGTCGAGCGTATTGATAAAGATGCATTTGGCGAATGCGATAATCTCGCCGGCGTTTATATAAGCGATTTAACAAGCTGGTGTAATATTGTTTTCTATCATGATTATAGTAATCCGCTTCGTTATGCAAATAACCTTTACTTAAACGGAGAGCTTGTTACAGAGCTTGTTATTCCCGATGACGTTTCTTCTATCAACAGGTATACGTTCATTGGTTGCGATAGCATACAAAGCGTAGCGTTACACGATAAAGTGACTTCTATTGGCTATTATTCATTCGCTTATTGCGATAGCTTCGTTGGTATTGAAATTCCCGATAGCGTGACTTCCATTGTAGCTTACGCCTTTTATGGTTGTTCCGGCCTCGAGAGCATTGTGATCCCCGATACCGTGGATAACATCGGAGCGTATACGTTCGCCTATTCCGGACTCCGCAGCTTTGAGATTCCTGAAAGTGTTACAACCATTGGTGAGTATGCGTTCCAAGGTTGCGATAATCTCGTCAGCATTGAAATCCCCGATAGCGTTACAGCTATTGGCCCTGATGCGTTCTCTTCGTGCTACAGTCTCACCGATGTGGTGATCGGCGATGGTGTTACTAATATTGGTAGGTATGCGTTCGTTAATTGCTATGGTCTCATAAGTGTAAAGATAGGCAATAGCGTTACAACTATTGATGAGGGCGCGTTCAAGAATTGTACTAGCCTTGCAAGCATTGAGATCCCCGATAGTGTAACTGATATTGAAGTTGATGCATTCGAAAATTGCGATAGCCTTTACATAGTGTATAATAACAGTAATCGCAGAATTGAAATAGGGGATATATATAACGGCGGTGTTGCTCAATATGCAAAGATTCTTGTAGATAACGGTGTTACCACTTATGTAAATGACGGATATAACTATATTCTTACAAACGATGGCTTCCTCTTCAGAGAAAAGGATTCTGAATACGAGCTTATATCTTACGTAGGCGGCGAAGATACAGTAACCTTGCCCTTGGATATTAACGGTAATTCTTATGATGTCTATGAAATGCGCGGTGTAGTTAACGTAATTATCCCCGAAGGCTTTACCTCCATTAATTCTTGTGCATTTGAGGATTGCAATAGCCTTACGAGCATTATCATCCCCAATAGCGTTACGTCTATTGGCTATCATGCGTTCTATAATTGCTATAACCTTACAAGTATCACAATTCCGGATAGTGTTACATTTATCGGTGGTTCTGCGTTTAATCAGTGTGTTAGCCTTACAAGTGTTACTATTCCGGATAGCGTTACTTATATTAGTGATTATGCATTTGATTATTGCACTAGTCTTGCTAGCGTGGTGATAGGCGGTAGCGCTACTTCTATTGGTCATTGTGCGTTCCGTCGTTGTTATAGTCTCACTAGTGTGGTGTTTGGGGATGGCGTTACGACTATTGGTCAAAGTGTGTTCTTAGATTGCTACGGTCTTACAGATATATATTACACCGGAACAAAGGAAGACTGGGCGAAGATTGATATTGGTTATTGGAACACTGAACTCGAAAATGCAACCAAGCATTATAACTACGTTCCCGAAGAATAAAGTAGCTATTTGAACGAGGCGCTAACCTGTGATTATGGTTAAGTAAAAAAGAACAACTTAAAAAACAAACAAACAAAAAAGATAGCAAGTCTTTGGATAAAACCATCGATTTGCTATCTTTTATTTACATTATCGGGCTTTTTTGAGAAATCTCAAAGAAAAAATAATTTCTCATTTCTCATTTCAGATTTCTCAATCCTAATTTATTACTGTTAAGCAATATAAACTCTCTTCATTCGCATTGCGATGCGGGGGCGGTCGCTTGGGCCGACGGGAACAGAGGCGATCTCGTCAACCACGTCCATGCCGGAAACAACCTTGCCGAATGCCGCGTACTGACCGTCAAGGTGAGGCGCATCAGCGTGCATAATGAAGAACTGAGAGGACGCAGAGTTGGGGTCGTAGGCTCTCGCCATAGAGATAACTCCGCGAGTGTGCTTTAAGGTGTTATTGTGGCCGTTGGCTCTGAACTCGCCCACGATTTTTTCCTTCGCGCCACCCATACCGGTGCCCTGAGGGTCGCCGCCCTGGATCATAAATCCGCGGATAACTCTGTGGAAAATAAGTCCGTCATAGAAGCCCTCGGATACAAGCTTCTCAAAGTTTTTAACTGTCTTTGGCGCGTGCTCGGGATAAAGCTCTATCTCGATCTTGCCGCCGTTTTCCATTTCGATTACTATCATTTTTAAATTCTCCAATCATATATTATAGTTTTGTTTTTTTGTATGCGTAATGTATATTTCCGCCCTTCGGCGATTATAATTATCTAATCAAAAATGCGGGGGAATATAATGAATCACGAGAGAATCAAAAACACCTTTTTCCTTTTGGCGAGCCTTGCCTTGGCGATACTTTTCGCCATAGTATTTCTTCGGTGGCTGTTTCCAATACTTTTGCCATTTCTCATTTCATACGCCATCGCTTGCCTGACCACGCGCCCTGCTATCGCACTTGAAGAGAGGATACACGCGCCGAGGAACAAGCTGCGGCTGTTTATATCCCTTTTTGCCCTTTTGGTGTTATCCCTCGCCCTCTTTTTGGTGGGGAAGTACACCGCCACCACCCTATGGCAGGTTGCCTCGAGCCTTCTTGAAGGAGATAAGCTCAGCGGCCTCATTAACGGAGTCCTGACCCCCTTTGAAAACATCTTCGGCGAAGGTCTGCCGCCGGAGCTTGAAGGTCAGCTGCTGGATGCCCTTCGGGGAATATTTTCCGACATTTCCTCGTCCCTTGCCGCTCTGCTGGGCTCGCTTGTCAGCACCCTGCCGAAAATTCTTCTATTTTTGGCAGCAACCCTCATCTCCCTCGTCTATTTTGCCCTTGATCTTGAGGGCATAAACGCCAAGGTGAAGTCGATCCTGCCCTCGGGGTGGGGAAGCGCCGTCTCTGCAATGCGGGAGCGCATTCTCTCGGTTGGCACTCTCTACGTATTTTCCTATCTTTTAATAATGCTCATCACCTTCACGGTGATGCTCATAGGATTTTTCACACTCCGCGTGGGGCATCCGATATTGATCGCCCTGCTTATCGCTTTCTTCGATCTTTTTCCCATAATCGGCGTTGGAACGGTGATTATCCCTTGGGCGATCGTGGAGCTGATCCTTGGCAATACTGCACGCGGCATCGGCCTTTTGGTGCTTTTCGTGGTAAACGAGCTGATCCGTCAATTTGCCGAGCCTCGCATCGTGGGCAAGAGCCTGAACATCCATCCTCTCTTCACCCTTGTGCTGATATACACCTCTATCTCGCTTTTCGGCTTTTTCGGATTGATACTCATACCGCTTCTCGTTGCAATGTTTTCTTCCGCAGAGCGGAAAGAGCAATGATATGTTTGCAAAGCAAACATTATTTCCGCAAAGCGGAAACATCATTAAGCTAAGCTGCATCATTTGCGAAGCATGTATCATTTGACCTCAGGTCAAATATGCTGTTTCTGCCTACGGCAAAAACAGCAGCCCACCCAGATCTTGAAGCTCTCCATCAGCGAGAGATACTACCTTCATTCCAAGATTTTCTATAAACTCGGTGATCTCTCCGCCGTCGGGATGGGTCATAATATCGCCGAGGAAAAAGACGTTTTTTCCATCTACGCCCCCTGCGCCGCCAATGAAGCCGTACTCGTAGGGCGGCAGGGAAATATGCCCCGGCTCTATCAGCAAAACGTTGATTCCCGCGCCTCGAAGCGCGCGAGAAATTCCAACGTCCTCCGTAATAACGTTTTCGTCATTTATCTTCAAAATACTGCAATTTGGATAACTTTGGTTTACATTTATAGGGGTTAAACCCTCTTTTTCTGCAAATTCCAAAATTTCCTTTGCAACAGTTTTTTTGTTTGCAACGAGGTATTTTCCTATTACGGCGGCGTTCATTCTCGCATCCTCGGGGAAGCCTTTTCCTAATGCCGCGTCAATGAATCCGAGCTTAACCTCAGGGCAAAATTCTCTGATATCCGAGAACACGTAAGCCGCCTCATCGCAATATTCGCAGGTGGTGACAACCGTGTTTCCAACTCTGAATAGGAGCGAGTCGGGATGGGACTCTATTGCCTCCGTAAGGCTCTTATGCCTCGGCAGCTTCAAAACGGTGTAACCCCGCTTCATAAGCCCCCGCTCAGCCGCCTCACTTATTCTATTGTCGCAGATCACAGCCCTCATAATAACACCTCTTTTTTTGCACGCAGTTCAACACGCCGTCGAAGACGGCATGTTCTCACGTTTGCGAAGCAAACATATCGCGCTTGCGAAGCAAGCATATCACGTTTGCATCACACGAAGCAAACATATCACGTTCTTAAAACGGAGTTTTAGAACATATCGCTTTTTGCCATCAGGCAAAAAATAAAAAACCCTGTCCGCTCGACAGAGTTTTTTGGAACCTTATGCGCGCTCGATCTTTCCGGAACGAAGGCAACGGGAGCAAACCGCAACAGTAGTGTTACTACCGTTAACAACCGCCTTTACCTTACGGATGTTGGGCTTCCAGGTTCTGTTTGTCTTACGGTTAGAGTGAGACACATTGTGTCCGAAAACAACGCCCTTACCGCATACGCTACACTTAGCCATTTTTCTACCTCCCAAAATTCCATACCAAAAGTATGATTCGTTATATGTTTTTTTGTTGTACACAAATCAGCATGGGTTATTATATCATATCAAAAGCAAAAATGCAAGAGGTTTTTTAAAAAAATCTAAAAAAATCTCCCACCAGCCGCATTTTTGCCTTATTTTTTGCCTTCCCCGGCTGAAATCATGCCCTCAAAGGTCAAAAAACAGTATTTTGTTTGCTCCGGCGTCATATATTTTATCAAAAAATCCTATGTCGGAGACCTTATGACAACCAAAAAACGATTTATCCGCGACGGTATTATGCTGAGCCTCGTAGCCCTCCTTACCCGAAGTGTATCCATGGCATTTTCAGCCTTTCTTTCGGGAGCTGTGGGCAGCGAGGGGCTGGGGCTATTTACCCTGGTTATGACCGTCTATTCCTTTGCCCTGACGCTTGCCACATCGGGTGTGGGGCTGGCCGTAACACGCGCCGTAGCCGCAGATCCCGATAGCCGTAGGGGCACCCTCTCCTCAGCCCTCATTTATTCTGCCATCTTCGGCTCCCTCTCCTGCGCACTTCTCATCGCCTTCGCCCCTCTCATCTGCCTTCGCCTTATCTCCGCTCCTTCGGCTCTCCCGCTTTTGCAGATACTCGCACTGTCCCTGCCTGCCACCGCCATCACCTCAGCCCTGGGCGGTTATTTTATCGGTGTGCGCCGTGTGCGAGCCAACGCCCTCCTGCAGATCTTCTCCCAGCTTTTCCGCATCGTCCTCTCATACTCCCTGGTGACGGCGCAGGGTAGGGGAGACGCCTCCGGATCTCTTCGCCTTATCTGTCTTGCCACCCTCATAACCGAGATTGCCTCTCTCGCACTTATGGCAATACAGTATTTTATCGACGAGACGGTACATAAGTCCCCTCTTATAAAGAGGGGAAAGCTCTCGGACATATCCTCGGTAGCCCTGCCTCTCGCCCTTTCTCAATACGTGCGCTCCGCCCTCATTTCGATAGAGCATATACTTATCCCGAAGCGGCTCATCCACGGCGGACTCAGCTCTGAGCAAGCGCTTTCGGGCTACGGAATACTTCACGGAATGGCCCTTCCCGCGGTCCTTCTTCCCATGTCGCCCTTATCCTCCTTCTCGGGTCTTCTTGTGCCCGAATTTGCTCGCGACGAGGCGGTGGGGAACAAGGCGCGCATGTCCGCCCTCACCTGCCGTGCCATCAGGATCACCTTCGCTTACGCATCTCTTGCGGCAGCAGTGATATTCACCTTCTCTGCGGAGCTTGGGGAAGTGATCTATTCCTCTTCGGAGGCTGGCAGATATCTGTCTTTCCTTGCCCCTGTCATTCCCATAATGTACCTTGACCACGTCTCCGATCAGATACTGAAGGGAGTAGGGGAGCAGGTCTATTCAATGTGGGTGAACATTGCCGATTCCGCCCTTTCTTTAATTCTCGTATTTTTCCTGCTCCCAAGGCTTCTGGTGCCCGGCTACGCCCTTGTGATAATACTGATGGAGGCATTTAATTTCATTATGTCGGTGAGCCGTCTTGCAAGGCGCGTCAGCCTCAAGGGAATACTCACCCCGCGACTCCTTATCCCCCTGCCTGAGGCAGCCCTCGCCTGCTTTCTTTCCGCAATACTTTTTTCCTCGGATACCCCCCCTACCTCTCCATTTACCCTATTATGTAAAATTCTCTTTGCAATTTGCGCTTTCGTCTTTTTAGACAGAATTATCAACGCGATTTTGTGCAACATTGACAAAATGAAAAAAACGCTCAAAAAAAAATAATTAAAATTACACAAACAAATATCAAAAAAATTAAGAAACCCTATTTATTTGTCAAAAAAATGAAGGAAAAAAGACAAGAAATGATGTACAATCATAATGTAATAGTGTACGAATGTAAGTTAATTTTTTTACATTCTATATTAATAAAGCGAAAGTTCAAAAAGATCTCAGATGAAAGAAATAACCTTCAAGCAATACAAAGCGATCGATATATCAATTTTGTCGGTGCTGCTTCTTGTATTCGAGGCGCTGTCTGTATACGCCTCGAGTAATTGGTTCAGCCATTCGGGAATCTCGGTGGTTCCCCTCATTTCCCTCACCCCTCTGGTTGTGGTAATAATGATGATGCGCTGGAGCGAGTTTGCCTTTGTTCCGGCAATTGTGGGAGGCATCTCCTACTGCTTTGCCTGCGGTGGCAAGCCCGAGCAATACCTGGTCTACTGCCTCGGCAATCTTTTCGGTCTTCTCTCCCTTCTTATCATCAAGAAGCTCGGCAAGGAAGAAATAAGGAAAAGACGGTGGTATCTTGCCTTGGTGTCGATCTCTACATATTTATTTATAACCGTGGGAAGATGGCTTGTATCCCTGATATTCGCCCCCATGATCAAAACCCTCCTCACCTTTATCGCCACCGATATCATATCCCTGGTGGTGGCAGTGGTTGGAGTTATCGCTCTCAGAAACAGCGACGGCATCCTTGAGGATCAGAAGGCCTATCTTCTTCGCCTTGACAGAGAGAGAAGGGAAGCCGATGCGGCAAATGCAACCATGGCATCTGCTATCTACTGCGAGAGAGCAGACGAGGACGATTACCTATCCGACGAGGAATACGATGACCGGGGCGACGATGGCTCCGATATAATGTGGACAGACCCCGATGGGGAAGAGGAATCCGGTCTCGAAGATGATACACCTCAAGAGCCCGAGGATATTTCCGAGAATGAATCCGGCTCTCCCGAGGATGAGCCCGACCTTATCGAGGATGAGCCCCCGCAGATTCAGGAGGCCGAGCATATCTCCGATGCGGAGGAAATGCCGGTGGATTCCATGGAAGATAAGCCGGAGGACATCCCGGCGGAAAACACAGATAATTATAACGATGAATTTAATTCGGAGGACAAGATATGAAAAGATTAGCTACTGACTATTTGGTATACGATGAAGCTACTAAAAAGTACTCGGAGGATCCCGAGCAGGTGGTCCGCGACGACGTAGAGAAGCATTATTGGCTCAACGTCGTAAGAACCGTCGTCAAGGACTGGCGTCTTTACCTGATGCTGGTTCCCATGCTGGTTGTATTCCTTTGCTGGAGATACTTCCCCATGTACGAGCTTCTCGGCTGCTTTAAGATTTACGACTCTACAAAGGACGTTTCCGATCAGCTTTATGCGGGCTTCTCTTATTTCATTGAGCTTTTCCGCGGCGATACCGACCTGTCAAAGGAGTTCTGGAGAGCATTCCGTAACACATTCGTAACCTCCTTCTACGGTCTTTGTTTCGGCTTCCCAATGCCTATCATTATCGCCCTCTTCTTCAATGAGGTGCGTTCCAACATTGCCAGAAGTGTTCTTCAGGTTATGACCTATCTTCCCAAGTTTATGTCAACGGTTGTTATGACTACCTTGATCACAATGCTTGTTCGCCAGTCGTCCAGCATCGTGGGAATCGAGATGGGTGTTATATCAAGATTCCTTTGCAACCTGGGTCTTATCACCGAGGAGGTAGGTAATGCGGGTCTTCTTAACGATCCCGGCTTCTTCCGCGCTATCTATCAGATAAGCGGTATCTGGGAGACCGCGGGCTACGATTCCATCGTATTCTTCGCGGCGATCATCGCCATCTCCCCCACAAGCTACGAGGCGGCGCAGATCGACGGAGCGGGCAAGATGGCTCAGATGAGATACGTAGTTCTCCCCTCCATCCTCTCCACAGTAGTAATTATGCTTATCACCCGTATCGGTTCGCTTCTTAACGTAGGATACGAAAAGGTTCTTCTTCTTTACGATATTGATACTTACGTAACCGCAGACGTTGTTTCCACCTTCGCACAGAGAAACGGTGTTGCAAACGGTAACTACGGTA
>JAZTXP010000017.1:0-9868 GCA_045636465.1 Eubacteriales bacterium | reverse complement strand
CTATAACCACCACTGTATTTCCGCCCTCCACAAGCTTCTTAAGAACCTCGGTAAGCTTATGAACATCTGCTGTGTGGAGTCCGGTTGTAGGCTCGTCCAAAACATAAATAGTCTTTCCGGTACTTCTCTTTGAAAGCTCGGTTGCAAGCTTGACTCTCTGCGCTTCGCCGCCCGAAAGAGTGGTTGATGACTGACCGATCTTGATGTAACCAAGACCTACGTCAAAGAGGGTCTGAAGCTTTCTTTTTATGGAAGGGATACCGTCGAAGAAGGTTATTCCCTCCTCTACCGACATCTCAAGAACGTCGTAGATATTTTTGCCCTTGTATTTTACGTCAAGGGTATCGCGGTTATATCTCTTTCCGTCGCAGACGTCGCATTTAACGTAGACGTCGGGAAGGAAGTTCATCTCGATACATTTAACGCCGTCGCCCTCGCAGGACTCACATCTTCCGCCTCTTACGTTGAAGGAAAATCTGCCTGCATCGTAGCCCTTTGCCTTAGCATCTCGGGTGCCTGCGAAAAGGTTTCTTATATCGGTAAAGAGACCTGTATAGGTTGCGGGGTTTGATCGGGGAGTTCTGCCGATGGGGCTCTGATCTATGGCGATAACCTTATCAAGATGCTCGAGGCCTCTTACCTCATCGTGCTTGCCGGGATAGGTTATGGCGCGGTTAAGGTCACGGGCGAGGGTTTTATAGAGTATGGAGTTTATAAGCGAGGATTTTCCGCTTCCCGAAACACCTGTAACCGCGGTGAAGGTACCGAGGGGAATATCCACGTTAACGCTTTTAAGATTGTTCTCTCTTGCGCCGATGATGCTGAGATAATTTCCGTTGCCGGGTCTTCTGTTCTTGGGTACAGATATTTCGCGGCGTCCCGAAAGATAATCTGCGGTGATTGAGGCTGTATTTTTTGCAACCTCATCGGGGCTTCCTACGGCAACTACCTCGCCGCCGTGGATTCCTGCGCCCGGACCAATATCCACGATGTAATCTGCCTCGCGCATAGTGTCCTCATCGTGCTCTACTACGATAACGCTGTTACCGAGATCTCGAAGGCGTTTAAGAGTTCCTATAAGCTTGCCGTTATCACGCTGATGGAGTCCTATGCTGGGCTCGTCAAGGATATAAAGGACGCCTGTAAGGGATGATCCGATTTGAGTTGCAAGACGGATTCTCTGAGCTTCGCCGCCCGAGAGAGTTCCCGCAGTTCTTGCGAGATTGAGGTAATTGAGACCTACGCTGATGAGGAAGCTGAGCCTCTCGCGTATTTCTTTAAGAACCTCCTTGGCGATCTTCTCCTCGGTTTCGGTAAGCTTGATATTGTTGACAAATTCAAGCATATTATCAATGGAAAGACGACATATTTCGTCGATATTAAGTCCGCCCACGGTGACGCCAAGCACCATATCGGAAAGCCTTCTGCCGCGACAAGCAGGGCAATCTACCTCTTCAACAAACTGCTGATAATAATCGCCGCCCATCATCTTCATTCGCTTTTCAATTATGGGAACAATGCCATCGAAGGTGGTATACTGACGGCGAGCTACACCGTCGAAGATACGGACGACATCGTATTTTTTATCGCCGGTTCCGTACATAAGCACTTGCATTGCCTCGGCGGAAAAATCACAGAGAGGAGTATCAAGGTCAAAGCCGTATTCCTCACCTGCTGCCTGAACGAGCGGACCCGTCCAGGAATCCTCGGTCATAGTTTTGAAGCCGTTTACGGCAAGTCCGCCCTCGCGAAGGGAGAGACTTTTATTGGGCATAAGCTTGGGTACGGAGATAACCTGGCTGTTTCCTATTCCCGCGCACTTTGGGCAAGCACCGAAGGGGTTATTAAAGGAGAACATTCTGGGCTCAAGCTCGGGGAAACTTATTCCGTGCTCCTCGCAGGCATATTTCTCTGAGAATTCAAGAAGCTCGCCCTCGCCGCCATCTCTTGGCATAGTTAATATCTTGACCTTGCGGTCGGCGATCTTCAGGGCGCTCTCCACCGAATCCGAAAGTCGGGAACGGATATCCTCGCGGTTGACAAGACGGTCAACCACGATCTCTATTGTATGCTTGATATTTTTATCAAGCTTTATTTCCTCGGAAAGGTCGTACATATTTCCGTCCACGCGAACACGGACAAAGCCCGAGCGCTTGGCATCTGCGAACACCTTCTCGTGCATACCCTTCTCGCCGCCTACCACGGGAGCAAGGACGAGAAATCTCTCGCCCTCGGGCATTTTCATTATCTGATTTACCATCTGATCGAGAGACTGCTGCTTTATTTCCTTGCCGCAAACAGGGCAATGAGGTATGCCTATTCTCGCATATAACAGACGGAGATAATCGTATATTTCGGTTACCGTTCCAACGGTGGAACGGGGGTTTTTCGAGGTTGTTTTCTGATCTATGGATATTGAAGGGGAAAGACCCTCGATGAGATCCACCTCGGGCTTATCCATCTGACCGAGGAACATTCTGGCATAGGACGAAAGGGATTCTACGAAGCGCCTGTGTCCCTCGGCATAGAGGGTATCGAAGGCTAAGGATGATTTTCCGCTTCCCGAAAGTCCTGTAAAAACTACCAGTTTATCGCGGGGGATAGTGAGGTCGATATTCTTAAGATTGTGAACCTTTGCCCCTTTAATGACAATATTTCTTGACATTTTCTGCGTTTTTTCCTTTTATTTGTTGTTTTGCGATTTTATTTCTTTGATCATATCTCTGATATAAGCCGCCTTTTCAAACTCAAGCGCCTTGGCTGCCTCCCGCATTTCCACGGTGAGGCGCTCGATCTCGCGCTGAGCCTCAAGCCTTGTGAGCTTTTTATTTTCTCCCTTGTGCTTCTTACCGATCTCAATAACCTCGGCAACCTTCTTCTTTACGCTCTCGGGAGTGATTCCGTGCTTTTCGTTATATTGCTTTTGTATATCGCGGCGGCGATTGGTCTCATCAATCGCGCCCTTCATAGAACGAGTTACCGTATCGGCATACATAATTACTCTACCGTTTACGTTTCTCGCGGCTCGTCCTACCGTCTGAATAAGGGAGGTCTCGCTTCTGAGGAAGCCCTCCTTATCCGCATCGAGGATCGCAACGAGAGATACCTCGGGGATATCAAGACCCTCACGGAGAAGGTTGATTCCCACAAGCACGTCAAATTCTCCGAGACGTAGGTCGCGGATTATCTCCATTCTCTCAATGGTTTCTACCTGATGATGAATATATTTTACCTTGATTCCGTGGGTGGAGAGATAATCAGTAAGATCCTCTGCCATCCTGGTGGTCATAGTGGTAACCAGGGCGCGCTCGCCTCTTGCGGTGACTTCTCTGATCTCACCAATAAGATCATCCACCTGCCCCTCGATGGGACGGACGGATATTTCGGGGTCTACAAGTCCCGTAGGTCTTATAAGCTGCTCTACTATGGATGAGCTTTCTTCTCTTTCATAGTCGCCCGGAGTGGCGCTGACGTAGACTATCTGCCCAAGCTTTGACTCAAATTCGTCAAAGAAGAGGGGACGGTTATCAAATGCGGAGGGCAGACGGAAGCCGTATTCCACAAGATTGGTTTTTCTTGCGCGGTCGCCACCACTCATTCCCCTTACCTGCGGCAGGGTCACGTGAGACTCGTCCACAAAGAGGATGAAATCTCTTGGAAGATAATCAAGAAGAGTGTAAGGGGTCGAGCCTGCGGGTCTGCCCGACAGTACGCGGGAGTAATTCTCTACTCCCGAGCAGAAGCCTACCTCGCGAAGCATTTCGAGATCGTACTTTGTGCGCTCCTCAATTCTCTGCGCCTCGATAAGCTTGTGCTGACTCTTGAAGAACGCTACCCTTTCTACCATTTCCTGCTCAATCTCCTGAAGAGCAAGCTCTCGCTTATCGTCGGATACCGCGTAGTGGGTGGCAGGAAAAATGGCAACATAGGAAAGTATCTCGGTCACGTCTCCTGTCAGGGGATTGAATCTTGATACTCTGTCAACCTCGTCGCCGAAGAACTCCACGCGGATAGCGGAATCCTTATTTGAAGCGGGATATATTTCTACCACGTCACCTCTTATACGGAATTTATTACGGACGAAATTCACGTCGTTTCTTTCATAGCTGATGGAGACGAGGCGATGAACAAGCTCGTCTCGGGTCATCTGTTGCCCCGGTCTTACAGAAACCAACAGCCTTTGATATTCACTCGGATCGCCAAGAGAATAAATGCAGGAAACCGACGCCACGATGATAACGTCGCCTCGCTCAAAGAGAGATGAAGTCGCGCTGGGGCGAAGCATATCTATCTCGTCGTTTATCATTGCATCCTTTTCGATATACATATCCTTACCCGGAATATAGGCCTCAGGCTGATAGTAATCGTAATAGGACACAAAATACTCTACTCTGTTTTCGGGGAAAAATGAACGGAACTCGGTACAGAGCTGAGCCGCAAGGGTTTTGTTGTGGGCAAGAACGAGGGCGGGACGGTTAAGGTTGGCAATAACGTTTGCCATTGTAAAGGTCTTACCCGAGCCTGTTACACCGAGAAGGGTCTGCGCCCTCTCGCCTGCCAAAATTCCGTTGGTAAGGGCGGCTATTGCCTCCGGCTGATCGCCCGTTGGCTGATATTCACTTATAAGCTTGAATTTTTCGTTTTTCATAACCGCACCTTTCTTTTGGATAAATCGGTATATTTTCTAACTTTTATTTACATTTATGGGCTATCTTCCGCCGCGAGAGCCGCCAGAGCTTCCGCCAAATCCGCCGGAACTTCCACCATAGCCGCCCGATCCGCCACCTCGATAACCACTTGTATGGGAGGAAGACGATCTTTTCCTTTTGCCGCTGCTTTGGGCAGGGATCGAATTAATATGGCTTACGCCTTTTTTGGATTCTATCTTTAGCACGATGAATGCTACCACGGCTATAACTGCAACACCGGATAAGGAAATTACGAGTATTTGGGTTGATGACTCGTCATCAAGCCCTGATGTGTCATTATGTATAGCGGAGACCGAGCCTCTTATGAAGGCTACCGCGCCTGAGGCAAAGTTTCCTCCCTTCAGGTTATCGTAAACGTCCTCGTCGTCAAGGATTTCGTCGGCCTCGCGATTGGTGATAGCCCTATGAGGGTCACCGTAGGTGAACATCTCGTATTTATGCTTATTGATCTCCTGCAGCTCGCCGCCAACGGTTTCTATTGATACGCCGTACTTGATAACGAGGAGGACTATATTAGCGATATTGTGGTCAAAGCCAAAGGAGGCTACTATGCTCCTACCCGAGGGGATATCCTTTCCAAGCTCGTACACGGCAACGAGGAATATGGCGTTTACCTCTGACTCTGCCTCCCTGATAGCGCTGTTGATCCTTGACTCATCGGAGGCGGTCAGATGGTCGTATTTGTCGCTGATGCGCTTATCCAAGCCTGCGTTTCCATCCGCAGAAGCCGATGCCGCAAGAGATAAGGGCAGGGCAAGAAGGGCTATAAGGGCAAAAACAGCGATAAATCTTATGTGTTTTTTCATTTTTTCGCCTCCTTTATATCTTTTATCTTCTTCCGCGAGAGCCACCTCCGCCACCCGAGCTGCCGCCCGAGCCTGAGGAGCTTGAGATCTTGGTTCTGGTTACCGTTTTTCCAAGGAATAAATCACTTGACTCGGTAAGCTGCAGATCTGCAAACTGCGATAGAGGATAAATTGGTGATTTCAATTTTGTTTTGTAAATGATTATAACTATAACTACCGAGATGATGCCTGCCGCAAGAGAGATACCTACTATAAGCCAAACGTCCTCAGGAGCAATATATATTTCGCCCGAAAGCTCCTTTTGTATTTTGTAAGCGGTTCTGTTTACAAAGGCTATCGCGCCGTCGGCAAAATTTCCGCCCTTTATGTTATCATAGACGTCGGAGCTATCAAGTATTCTGTCAGCGGCACTGTTGCTGATAAGATCGTAGGCTTCACCATACGTGAACATCTCGTAGTAGTTTTCAAAATAGCCGCATTCGATTATAAGAAGAACCACGTTGTCGGTTCTATGACTAAAGCCGAAGGAGCTTATTGCGCTCTCGCCGGAGGGGATACCATAGTCTGCATCGTATACGGCAACGAGGAATATCACTCCCGTAGCCTCCTCGGCATCGGTAATAGCATCGTATATTCTCATCTCCTCCGATGAGGCGAGGTTACCGTCTCTATCCAGAACTCGGGTGTAGACGAGGCTCTCGGCGCTTGCGGATGCGGAGATGGACGCTGATATAACGAGAAGTATGAGGGCTATGAGCATAAATGAAAATGCGATTTTTTTAATTGATCTCATCACATAGCACCTCCTATCAGGAATGCGATAAGGGCGGTGATAGCAGATACCGCCACACCGAGGATCGCCAGCTTCCAGGGACTGAGGGGTAATTCACCGTAGATCTTGCCCGTGGAGCCGTTCATTGCGTATACGTAGGTTTTCTCACCCTTTTTGTAGGTGAGAATCCAGATAGGCATAAGGGTGTATTCCCAGTGGGATGCCTTGACGCTCATATTAACAAAGTCGGTGTGTACGCTGGAATATCCGAAGACTGTATCCGAAAGAAGGGTCTCGGAATACTTTTCCATCCTTCCTCTTACCTCGCCCGAAAGCGACTCGCGCTCAACGTTTCTCTTCTTTGCCGCAAAGCCCTGAAGATAGGGCATTGAAAAATCTATATGCTCATCCTTGGGATAAGGGAGAATGCCCTCAAGCATCTTTTTATCCTCGTCGCTGATGGCTGAGGTGGTGATATCCTCAAAGTGGATATTTCCCCCGCGCTTAACGTCGTATTTTTTCGTTTCGGTGTAGTGATATTCGCCGGACGTCCAGCTTCTCACTTTATAAGCGGTTGCGTCAAGGCGAGCGTCAGCATCGGCATCTGTTACCCAGAAGGGGTAATAAACGCCTTTTATTTTTTCGGACCTAGCTTCGGAGAAATAGTCCTTAGGGCAGAACCACTTCTTCTTTGCATAGTTAAGGAATGTTGCTCTTGCGCCGTCCTTATCTATCTTGAAGGGGATAATCTTTGAGGGCTTGAACGCTCCGGTTACCTTATCGGCGAGAACCACGGGATTATGGCAATAATAGCAGAAATCCGCGGCGGTGTTTTTTTCCACAATGATTTCCGCACCGCAGGATGGGCAGGAATACTGATTAACGGACTCGTTAAACTCAGTTTCCTCATCCTCTATCTTTTTTGCTTTTTTCTCCGCTTCGCTATTCTGAAGATCTGCTTTGGTAAACTCGGAAATGCAGAAATCGCAAACAAAGCTTTGCTTTTCGGCATCATATATCAGACCTGCGCCGCAATTAGGGCATTTGTAGGTCAGTGTGTTCTCATTTATGGCCGGTTCTTCGAAATTACCAAGATCGGCATATTCCTCGGCGAGATTCGCCTCGTGGGAGTCCCCTGGATGCTCATAAGATTCTTCGCCTTCGCTCTCTTCGTAAAAAAGAGATTCGTCAAAGACGTCTTCCCTTTCTTTTTTATCTAAAACGTCGCTCATTGATTAAACCTTTTCTCCGCACTCGGAGCAGAACTTTGCGCCTGCGGGAAGCTTAGCGCCGCAATTTGTGCAGAAGCTGCCCTTGGATTCGGGCTTCTTTGAGCCGCACTCGGAGCAGAATTTACCGCTGTTTACGTTACCGCAGGAGCAGGTCCACTCGCCTGCCTTAGGTGCGGACTTCTCCGCTTCCATCTGACGGCGGTTAGTTTCGGATGCTGCCGCCATAAAGCCGCCTGCGCTATTCATACCAATGCCCATACCCATAAATGCCTGAGCCGCGCCTGCGCTATTGGAGCCTGCCGCCTCGATGCCTCTTGCAACGGAGCCCTGAACGTAGCCCTCGCGAACAGAGGGATCGCCAAGCATTGCGCCCTTGTTGCGCATATTGATAAGCTCCTTGGACTCATCGTCATAGGAAACGCTGGCAATACCTACCGACTGAACCTCGATGCCTCGCATTGACTTCCAGGATTCGTCAAGCTCATCTGCCATATACTGCGAAAGCTCGCGTGATTTTGACGCTACGTGGGAAATACGAATGCCGTCAACACTCATCTTATTGATAGCGCTGTTCAGAGCCTCAAGGAACTCGTTAAGATACTGCTCGTTGATCTCGTTTATATCTACTCTGTCACTATTCTTGGGAATAACCTCGGAATAAAGCTTCACCGGATCGGTTACTCTTATGGAATAAGTTCCGTGAGCGCGAAGGAAAAGCTCCGCGTTATAGAAGCTATCGAAATAGTTCACGGGAGTTCTTGTACCGAAGCGAATGCCCTTGATCTCCTGAAGATTGATAAAGTACGCCTTCTGGGCATACGAGGGTACACCGCCGAACTTAATTCTTCTGAAGGCATCCTTGATGGAGTCGCCAAGCTGACCTGCAAAGAGCGAAGGAGCGGCGCTGTTATCTACCTTGTAATAGCCCTCCTCTGCGGTAAAGTCGATTACCTTGCCGCCTTCAACGAGGAGCATAAACTGACCCGGATATACGTGAATCACAGAACCGTTTGAAATAGTATCGTCGGTTCCCTTTTTATTGCTGTTTCTTCTATCGCCGGAGCGAACCTTAACACCCTTGGTAAAGAGGGTGGTGTCGCTCATATTATCGGCCTCGAGTACCTCCTGCCAGGAGTCTGCAAGAGAGCCGCCTATTGCGCTGAGTGTAGCCTTAATAATTCCCATAACTTAAACCTGCCTTTTTTCGTTTTTTCGCTTTTCGCGAGCATTTTTCTTTTAGTATATCATTTTATGCGCGCCCGTGTCAAGTTCGCAGGCGTAATTTTTATAAAAATTTAAGATATATTCATATTTTTGCGTGCGGGACAGGGGAAATGATAAAAGGAACAGACAGCAAACGTGCCTGCTCCTTTTGCTATATGTTTAATTGGCAACACTAATTAGTTATCCCAGTTGGTGAAGACTGCGTTTACGTCGTCGTCCTCGTTGAACTTGTCAAGCATCTTCTCCATATTGGCGATGTCATCCTCGTCGGTAAGCTCAACGTAGGTTGAGGGAACCTTTGCAAGGTCGGCTGTATCGATCTTATAGCCGAGGCTGATGATAGCATCGCGAACTGCGGAAAGATCCTGGGGATCGGTGTAGATGGTGTACTCTCCCTCGTCGCACTTGATATCCTCAGCGCCTGCCTCGAGAGCATCCTCCATAATCTTATCCTCCTCGATCTCCTCGTCCTCGTCAACGATGGTGATAACACCCTTCTCCTCGAAGAGATAGCTTACAGAGCCTGTCTGACCCATATTTCCACCGTACTTATTGAACCAGGCTCTTACGTTACCTGCGGTACGGTTACGGTTATCGGTAGATGTCTCAACGATGATAGCAACGCCGCTGGGGCCGTAGCCCTCGTAGGTGATCTCCTCGTAGTTGATATCATTGGACTCGGTGTACTTCTTGATTGTACGCTGTATGTTCTCGTTGGGAACGTTGTTTGCCTTTGCCTTTGCGATAAGGTCGCGAAGCTTGTTATTGTTGTTAGGATCGGGGCCGCCCGCCTTGATGGCTACAGCCATTTCCTTACCGATCTTAGTAAAGATCTTCGCCTTAGCGGCATCGGATTTTTCCTTCTTGTGTTTGATGTTATTCCATTTGGAATGTCCTGACATATTTATATCTCCTCAAAAATTAATTATCTCATTTTTAGTCGAAAATACAGGATTTTGACAACTTTAGTTATCAATTTTCTTATATTTTCTCGGGTGTCTGCAAGCAGATAAGATGAAGTGCAGTTCTGAGAACCTGATTTGTCGCCCTTGTGAGAGCGATACGGGAGGACTTAAGAGCTTCACTCTCACAGTTTGCAATAGAGCATTCGTGATAGAAGTGGTT
>JAZTXP010000016.1:0-13572 GCA_045636465.1 Eubacteriales bacterium | reverse complement strand
ACGACATGGCTACGATCCGACTTGATGCGCTACGTTGTTCTTCCCAGCATCCTCTCCACCGTGGTAATTATGCTTATCACCCGTATCGGCTCGCTTCTTAACGTAGGATACGAGAAGGTAATGCTTCTTTATAACCCCGATACGTATATCACGGCGGACGTTGTTTCCACCTTCGCACAACGTTACGGTATGAGCGTTCCCGTTTTGCAGGGTATCTCCAGTACGGCGGAAATGCTTAACAACGTAGTGGGTATGCTTCTTGTAATCGGAGCAAACACCGTTGCCAAGAAGGCATCAGACGTTTCACTTTACTAATAAGGAGGAAATTGACAAATGAAAAGAAAACTTGAAATTTCCGAGCTTATATTTAAGGTTGTAAGTAACCTACTGCTTACAGTATTTGCGGTATGCTGTCTTTACCCCTTCCTTTACGCTGTTTCTTCTGCTATAAGCGGCGCGCAGGCGGTAGAGTACGGTCAGATCGTCCTTCTCCCTAAGGATATCCAGTTTGAGGCGTTCAAGTCTATGTTCTATGACAACACCTTCTGGAATGCCTACACCAACACCCTCTTCATTACCTTCTACGGTACTCTCTGGGCGATGGGCGTAGCGATCCTGGGCGGATATGCTCTCTCCAAGAAGCGTCTGCTCTTCCGCAAGACCTTCAACTTCTTCCTTGTATTCACAATGTGGTTCTCCGCAGGTATCATTCCTCAGTACAGAAACTACCTTAATACCCAGGACTTCTTCCACGGCATCGTCATCACCGATGATAAGTGGCTTGTAGTTATCGCAATGGGTATGGCGGGAATGAATATCATACTTCTCCGTAACGCATTCGAGGGCGTACCCTCCGAGATCGAGGAGGCAGCTATCGTTGACGGTGCCACCGAAATGCAGGTTCTCAGCAGAGTTTACATACCTATGAGCAAATCCACTATAGCAACTGTTGCTCTCTTCTTCGCTATCTCCCGTTGGAACGGTTACTTCTGGGCCCGTCAGATGATCACCAACTCAAACGAGCATCCCCTTCAGGTATTCATCCGACTGAAGCTTGAGCAGTTCCAGGATCCCGACCAGATGTCAGGCTGGAATGAGATTTACGCATCCGACTCAGCGATCTACGCGCTCATCGTCTGCGCGATCATTCCCATTCTTATCATCTACCCCTTCATCCAGAAATACTTCGCAAAAGGCGTAAACATGGGTGGTGTTAAGGAATAACGCGTTATTCCTTACACGAAAGCCAACGGCTTTCTATATCACGACGGCAACGCCGTCTATATCGCGCCGTCTAAGACGGCATATCACGTTCACTTCAGTGAGCATATCACTTTCGCGTAGCGAAAATATCCCCCCCGATTATTTTCACATTGTCAGCCCTTGCTGCTTAGGCTTAAAAATGCTGTTGACTGCTTTTTTAGGACTCCGAGGTAAGCATTAGCCTAAAATGTGTTGATAATAAAAATTTTACTAGGAGGAACTTTCAATGAAAAAGTTCAGAATTCTCGCACTTGTTCTCGCGTTGGTTATGATGCTTTCTGCCTTCACAGCTTGTGATTGGTTCAAGAGAGAAGATCCGCCCGTACTTGGCGATGACCCCAACGCAGCCCTCTACGGTCCCGCAGTTGACCTTGCAAAGTCCTGGGGAACAGAGGAATACCTCTTCTATAAGCAGAACGCTTATGAAAGACTTATGGCTTACTGGAAGAATCCTACAAGCCAGACAATCACAGGTTATCAGCTTGGCTACGCTAATGGCACAACCCTTCGTATGGCTACAGGCTATAACAGCAAGTCTACAGGTCTCTTCTTCAGCTCAGACGTAATTAAGGACGGTGGTACAATCACACTTGCTGACGGTAACACCTATCGCGCAGGCGACCTTAAGCCCACCTGGGTTGAAGTTTCCAACAGACTTGGCATCGACTTCGAAGACAAGTACACAGGTCTCAGCGCTCAGAAGACATTCGAGGAATACAAGCTCAGACTTGATGAGGTTGATATGGTTTCCGGTACTGCTACTCAGCTTTCTGAGGCAGGTGTTGCAGGCGACCTTGTTAACATCGCTGACTATCTTGACGCTATGCCTAACTTCAAGGCATACCTTGAGGCTAACCCCATCGTTCGTCTCTCTATCACAGGTGACGTTGCTACCGGTGCTATCTACTTCTCTCCCTACTTCGACGGTGTAGATGATATCGAGCGTATGCCCCTTATGAGAACCGACTGGGTTGAAAAGCTTCTTAACGGTGAGGGCGACTTCACAGCTACCTCTTCCAACAAGCTTTCCGCAGCAGTTTACACTCCCTACATGCCCATCTCCGGTAAGGTAGAGGTTGAGGCTGCTAACAAGGCAGGTACAGAAGTTATCACACTTACAAAGAACTACACAGACGCAGGCAACATCATCGTTACAATGAATGATGCTCTCGCTGCAGGCGAGGTTGACGGTGTTGCAGCAGTTAATATGCTTCGTGATTACATCGACGCAGCATACGACGGATACTATGGCACAAACAGAGCTGACCTCTTCATCGGTCAGGACGCTGCTTGGGACGCAGACGAGCTTGTAGCTCTTCTTCGTTGCGTAGTTGCTAACCCCCAGACTCTTAACGGTACAGATAAGGTTGCAGGTCTCTTCTCCAGAGAAGACGACAACAACCAGAGAAGAGTTGATATGTTCAGATTCGCAGGCACACTCTTTGGTGTTCGCGGTCTCGAGTCCAGACAGGATTACCTCTACGTTGGTGCAGACGGTAAGCTTCACGACGCTCGTCAGGAAGCAGATACCTACATGGCACTTGGTAGAATGAACGCTCTCGTAGAAGAGGGTCTCATTGCTTCCTCCTTCGTAGAAGGCTCCAAGATGAACACAGAAATGATGCTTACAAACGATGCAGGCTTCATGCACTACGACTACAACCAGACTCAGACTCTCTACAACGGTAAGGACGGCGTTCTTTCCGCAGGTGAGAAGTACATGGCAGTTATGGTTCCTATCGCTCGTTGGTACGACGGTACAAACGAGGATGGCGTATACATGAGATTTACCGAGTCCTGGAGATCTGTTAAGACCGACGGTTGGGCAATCTCCAAGGCAGGTGTTGGTAACGATAAGAACAAGCTTGACGCTGCTCTTAAACTTATCGACTATGCATACTCCGCAGAGGGTCAGATCCTTATGTCTTACGGTCCCGACGCATTCATCAAGAAGGATGCAAACGGTGACTACGTAACCTTCAACTTCAACGGCAAGCAGATGCCCGTTATCGCAGACGCTACATATGAAGAGCTCTGGGATCTCGCAGGCGGTAACTACACCAACTATGCACGTCAGTATCTCGGTTCTACTCTTTCCTTCGTAAAGAGCCAGGCATTCGAGTATCAGTGCACACATACAGTTGGTAAGGAAGGCGCAGGTAAGATTTCCACAGCTATCGGCCTTGGTCTTATCAAGCATCCTCTCCTTGAGGTAACTGAGAATCCTTGGTACAGCCTCGTTCCCACATCCCTTCCCACAACAAAGGCAGAGAACGATGCTATCGCTCTTCTTACAAACCTTTCCGCTAACGGTAAGTTCTCCCAGTCCAAGGGTTACAACAACGTATTTATCGATATCATCCGCGGTGGCTTCAAGGCTCTTGACGAGCAGTAATCCACAGGATATTGACAAAAAATACAAAATCACATAAGTGATAAAAGCTTGGTGGCAGAGGGGTTATCCCCTCTGTCCACCACAAAAAACAAACAATTATTTACATTTTTTAACCTTATTCGTGTCTTAACAGAATCCCGACCTTCGGGAAAAACTTTGTGCCGTCGTTTTGAGACGGCGGATTGGAAATTGCTATGTATAAATTACAAATGAAATTTCAGAGTGTAGTTACTTATCTTTCGGTTGCTGCTGCTGCACTCACCTTTATTTACTCTCTCGGTTGTATGACCGACGTATACTTCCTCTATAAAATTGAGGCTATTAACTATGTTGTTCCCGGCGCAGATATGTTCTACAAGATGCAGCCCTTCAACAAAACCTTCACTAACTTAAGTCTTGTGCTTATTATTTTAGCTGTTTCTTGCCTTGTGTTCAATAATCACACTCGCAGAAAGTATTACATTGCAAATTATATTACGACTACTGTAAGCTCCGCGGCAAATATCGGTGTTGCTATCTGGGGTGTTACAAACGTATTTAAATATAAAGATATGTTCCTTGCGGTAGAGTTTGAGGCTCTTGCGGAGATTGCAAACTCTGTTCCCCCCAGCGTACTTATCAGTAATGGAATCGACCCCGAGAACCTTGCGGGCCCTTATTCCACCTTCTGGTTCGATATTTCCGCAGTAGTATTCGGAATTCTGGTAATCGTCACCCTTCTTAACCTTTTCAATATGCTTTGGAAGGTTGACGTTATGAGTAAAGAAAGACGAGCGCTCAGAAAGAGAGGTAAAAGTGTATGACACAGATTAAAGACGTAGCAACCGACCGCATGAGATATACTAAAAATACTATCTCTGCTACCCTTGCTTACGTAGCGATACTGCTTAACGCTATATACTTTATTTCGATTTACAGCACAGACGTAGGCTCATATTTCTACACCATTCAGATCGGCGCTTCGGTTATTTATAACCTTCTGTTTATGCTCTTCGTATTCCTTGCTTCCGAGGGTGTTAAATCCTATGATTACAAGTTCTCCTTCGTTCTTATCCTGATCGGCGCTATGCAGATCGTGCGTATCTTCGGTATCCCCCTTAATGCGTACAACGCTATTATAACCATAGGTATGAAGCAGGTTTACGTTATGCAGCCTCCGCAGTTCATTCTATGCATCGCTATGCTGGTTTTGTCTGCGGCTGCGGCTATCGCCGGCGGCATCATAGGCTTTATCAAAACCAAAAAGCTCAGGTCTTACGAGAAATCCCTCGGCTTACACTAAAGAAAGGAATTTTCCGGTATGGCTTCTTTAAGTCTTAAGAACGTAAATAAAATTTATGACAATAAGGTTCAGGCCGTTTATGACTTCAACATCGACGTCAAGGACGGCGAGCTTATAGTTCTCGTAGGTCCCTCCGGATGCGGTAAGTCTACCACACTCCGTATGATCGCCGGCCTTGAGGATATCACCTCGGGTAAGCTGGTTATCGACGGTAAGGACGTTACAAGCGCGCCCGCCAAGGACAGGGATATCGCCATGGTATTCCAGAACTATGCTCTCTACGGCCACATGACCGTTTATGAGAATATGGCATTCTCTCTTAACGTAAGAAAAGAGCATCCCAACGTTATCCATGAGAAGGTGCTGGCGGCGGCAGAGATCCTCGGTCTTACCGATCAGCTTAACAAAAAGCCAAAGCAGCTTTCGGGCGGTCAGCGCCAGAGAGTAGCCATGGGCAGAGCGATCGTAAGAACTCCCAAGGTATTCCTCTTTGACGAGCCCCTATCTAACCTTGATGCAAAGCTCCGTGGCGCAACCCGCCGCGAGATACTTCTTCTTCACAAGCGCCTGGGCGCGACAATGCTTTACGTAACTCACGACCAGACAGAGGCTCTGACCCTGGCTGACAGAATCGTTTGTATGTCTATGGGCTACGTTCAGCAGATCGGAACTCCCCTTGAGCTTTACGACAATCCCGCTAACGTTTTCGTTGCATCCTTCATAGGACTCCCTCCCATGAACTTCTTCGATATGACCTACACCGGCGGCAAGCTTGTTTCCACCGATATGACGGTTGAGCTTACGGCGGAGGAGCAGAGAACCCTTCATGGCTACGAGGGTCAGGTTATCACTCTCGGTATCAGACCCGAGAATGCTCGCCAGGGCGGCAATATCACAATGAAGGTTTCTTCTAACGAGAACCTGGGACACAATACTCTCGTTCACGGTCACGTAGGAAAAGAGAGAATTACCTGCAAGTTCCGCGATTGGTGCGAATATAAGGCAGGAGACGTAATTCAGATCTCCTTCGGCAGAAAGCACTTCTTCGATAAGAAGACAACAAAGGCGATCGTGGCGCCCAAGACAAGTACTAACTGATAAAGGAAAAAGAAAATGGGAAATATTAAATCAAGAATTAAAGAGGGAATTCGTAAATTTTTCGTAACTCTCAAAAGAAATCCGCAGTACATACCTCTGGCTGCGCTCCTTGTATCGTTTCTCGTATATTCATTGAACCTTACGGCTATTTCTAATACGACAAACAAGCTTCTCGGCGAAAATATGGGACTTTGCAGCTTTGTAACTATGCTTTTCTCCATACTTTCCTTCGTTTGTATGCTTAACGCCTTCCCCAAGCGTAAAAGACCGAACATCTTTATGATCCTTCTTATGCTCCTTATGTACGGCGCGGTAATTTATGCCGACAATTCCTACATAAACGCTATCATTGCGGCTGTTAACCATCCCGACCATCCCCTTGAGATCACCCCCGAGCTTTCGTACATTACCGAAGCTGAGAATCTTCTTCGCACCCACATCGTCCTCGTTGCCGTAACTATGGGCTGCGTTGTTCTCGAGCCCCTCTTTGCAAGACTCCTTCGCCTGATCAACACATCCGTTGAGGTAGAGGATAACGGCGAGATCGGCAAAATCGAGCTTACAGAGGATTAATTTTCCGTGGCGCCTTACTTATTACAGAGTTAAGGTGTTGATAATTGCGTGTCTTTCAACTGTTTTTAGGTTGCAAAGTCACGGTCGCGATTCATTTTGATCGCACCCCTAAGTTAAATTAAAAAGCGGGCGAGCTACGAGCGTTGGCTCTGTCGGCTCGCCCTTTTAAGAGTGTTAAAATGTCAGAAAAAAATAACAATAAAAGTAAGTCCCATGGGACTGAAAATTACTACGAATTAAAGACCGATGCTGTAAACCGCCTGGTCAACGCGGATAAGCTTCCGCGCCCCGACGTCAAGACCGACCCGGGCAGAGAATTCCGCTCAAAAAACTTCCTCGATAAGATCCCCGGCTGGGTAAAGGCTCTCTTTATCAAGTTCTGGTTTAACGGCGCGGCGTGCTTCTTCATATTCTGGGGCTTGGGTATGTTCATTCCCGACATCCTGGATATGCTTGTAGTGTTCGGTGTGGTTTTAGGCCTGATAACCGACATTTTTGTAAACAATATTTTCCGTTTTATTGAAAATTACCCAGGTGAGAACAAAAAGTGGATGCTCATCCCGAAGAAAAGTAACTGGACTGTTTTTGTCAATATATTGTATTCTATCGTAGTTCTTTTCTGCGTGTTCTACCTTTACAATTTCATCAACTACGTAATCATCCAGGATATGGGCGGTGATACCATGCTCGGCGTTGAGCCTATCGCCTTTGGTCTCCTTTATCTCGGCGTGGATATGTGCTTTATCAGTGTGAAGAACCTGGTCGTCAGCATCGTCACCGACGCTATGGAAAAAACCAAAAACGAAAATCAGAAATAATATTTCATAATATAGAAAAATCGGAGTTAAGCTATGATCAAAAATATTTTCTGCAGCTCTACCTCTGCAGCATTTGAATGGAATAATGATTTGCCTTATTTTAATGGCGAGCATTTCGTTGCCAAAGTTGACGGTAAGGAAATATTTTCGGGCAATACCAACGTATTCTCCGCCTTTGATCTTCTCCCTGACAGTGAATATACCCTGACGGTGGACGGCAAGAATTTTGCACTCACCTTCAGAACTCTCCCCGAGACCGCCGCTATAAGCGTCCGCGATTTTGGTGCTGTTGGCGACGGTGTTCACGATGACACCACCGCAGTTCAGACGGCAATAAACTGTACCCCAAAGGGTGGCAGGCTCTATTTCCCCGAGGGCACTTATCTCGTTGCTCCCCTGAATCTTAAGAGCCATACCACCATCCATCTTGCCGAGGGCGCAACAATTCTTGGCACCACCGACCCGGATCGCTATCCCGTGATTCCGGGCAGAACGGTTGATCTCGTTTCGGGCGAGGAGCATTTCTTCGGCACCTGGGAGGGTAACGCAACCTCAATGCGCCAGGCTCTCCTGTGCGCCGAGTATGCCGAGGATATAAAGATCGTGGGCAAGGGTACAATCGACGGAAATGCGCAGAACTCCACCTGGTGGATCGACGTGAAAAGACAGCCCCACGGCAGACCCCGTCTCTTCTTCGCCAACCGCTGCGAGGGCATCTCCCTCCACGGTATTACCGCGCAGAATGCTGCATCCTGGCAGCTTCACCCCTACTATTCGAAGGATCTTCAGTTCATCGACCTGAAAATTTATGCCCCCAAGGATAGCCCAAACACCGATGCCCTCGATCCCGAGGCTTGTGACGGTGTGGATATCATCGGCTGTAAATTCAGTGTAGGCGATGACTGTATCGCTATAAAATCCGCCAAGATCGAGCTTGGCAGAAAGCTTAAAACTCCCGCCAATCGCCATACCATCCGCAATTGTCTTATGCAATTCGGCCACGGCGCCATCACCCTCGGCAGTGAGATGGCAGGCGGCGTAACAAATCTTACAGTAAACAGATGCGTGTTTGATAACACCGACCGCGGTCTCCGTATAAAGACACGCCGCGGCAGAGGAAAGCATGCGGTTATCGATGGCGTTCTCTTTGAGAACATCAGAATGACAGGAGTCCTCACCCCCATCGTTATCAATATGTGGTATAACTGCTGTGATCCCGACAGATACACCCAGTACGTATGGTCAAGAGAAAAGCTCCTCGTTGACGAGAGAACTCCCCGCCTCGGCTCATTCGTATTCAGAAACATGGTCTGCGAGGATTGCTCGGTAGCGGCTTGTTACTGTGACGGCCTTCCCGAAGCCCCCATCGAGAGCATCACCCTTGAGGACATTTCCTTCACCTATAAGGCAGATGCAAAGCCCGCTCTACCTGCTATGATGAACTTTGCCGAAGCCTTCTGCAGGGCGGGAATGTACTTCGATAACGTGGATAAGCTCGTGGTGAAAAATATTACCCTCAGTGGCAACGACGGTGACGACCTTATAGCCAAGAACGTAGGCGAGCTTGTGAGAAAATAAACGTTTTATCCCAAAAATGTAAAATATAATTCACAAAACACCCCTTTTTCGCGAAAGGAGAAGATAATGTATTCAAAAATCGATCTTTACATAAACCGTCTCGTTGACGACTCCACCCCCGATATGCCTATGTGGAATATCGAGAATATCCGTATGGGCAAGGCTCCACATTGGAATTATATTGACGGCTGCATGGTATGCGCCTTTATGGAGATAGCGGAGATTACAGGAAACCGCAAATATTCCGATTTTGTGGAGCGATTCGTGGATTATTACGTTTTTGACGACGGCTCCATTCGCGGCTACGATAAGGAAAAATATAACCTTGATGACGTAAATGAGGGAAGAGTTCTTTTTCCCCTTTACAAGAAAACCGGCAAGGAAAAATACCGCCTTGCAATAGAAAAGCAAAAGGATCAGCTCCGCGATCAGCCCCGTACCTGTACGGGCAACTTCTGGCACAAGCTGATCTACCCAAACCAGATCTGGCTCGACGGCCTCTATATGGCGCAGGTGTTCAACACAATGTATGCAAAAGAGTACGAGGGCGGTGACTTCACCGACGTGCTTATGCAGATAAAGAATGTAAAAAAATATATGTTCTCAGAAGAGCATCGTCTCTTCTATCACGGCCTCGATTGCTCGAGATCCGCCTTCTGGGCAGATCCCGAAACAGGGCTTTCGAAAAACTTCTGGCTTCGCGCCATCGGCTGGTTCACCGTTAGTATGGTAGACATCATCGGCCTCGTGGATAATCCCCAGGTAAGAGACGAGATAACCGCCATCTTCCGCGAGACCATCGACGGTATTCTTCAGTACCGCGACCCCCAGTCTTGTATGTACTACCAGGTAGTGAATATGGGTACAAGGGAAGGGAACTACCTTGAAACCAGCGGCAGCGCAATGATCGCCTACGCAGTTATGAAGGGCGCGAGAATCGGCGCGCTTCCCGAGAGCTACTGGAATCTCGGCAAGGAGACCTTCGACGGAATCGTCAGCCGTTACCTTAAAGCAAATGATGACGGAACTCTTAATCTTTCGGGCATCTGCCTTGTGGCAGGTCTCGGCCCCGAAAATAACCGCCGCCGTGACGGCAGCTTTGAATATTACATATCCGAGCCCGTGGTTGAGAATGATGCAAAGGGCGTTGCCCCCTTCGTTCTCGCTTACACCGAGATACTCAGAGGTGGCAAATGAAGCTATACGTAAGAGCCCACGATCTCGGGGTAAAGGATATAGAACCCATCGCTGAAAAATTATGTAAATTAGGCCTTGGCGGCATTCAGTTCGTCGGCTATAAATGCCTCTCAGACGTGAAGCAAGCAGTGGGATCGTTCACCGCCGCCCACGCAGAAAACGTGGCAAAAACCCTTAAAAATGTAAACAAAACTATACCTTTAATAGGTGCATACTTTAATCCCGTCCATCCTAATCTCGAGAAAAGAGAAGCGGGAATAGCCCTATTCCGTGAATATCTCAGCTATGCAAAAGCCCTTGGATGCTCCTTTGTCGGCTCTGAAACAGGCTCTTGTCTCGGCGAGCCCTGGGCATACCACCCCGACAACAGAACCGAAGCCTCCTACCGGACAGTGGTTGAAACCTTCCGTCACCTTGCGGACTATGCCGCGGAGCAGGGAGTTTCTATCGCCATGGAGGGCGCCTTCGGCCATGTTGCCTATAACGTGGAGACCCTTGATACTATTGTAAAGAGAATAGAAAGAGATAATATCAAAATAATCTTCGACCTCTATAACTACCTTGCTCCCGAAAATTATGAGAGAGCTTACGATATTCTTGACGAAGGCCTTCGCACCTTCGGCGACCGTATCCTACTCTTCCACATCAAGGACTGCATCCTCGCCGAGGACGGCAAGCTCCGCCAGGTGCCGGTAGGTAAGGGAAGCCTTGATTTTGATAAAATTCTCTCGAAAATATATAAAGCTAACCCCAATGCCCTCTTAGTCTTTGAAGGCACAGTAGGGGACGATCTGCCGGAATCCATAAGATTCTTAAAGGAAAAGATCGCTTGCCTTGGATAAAAAACAGCATTTCAAAAAGCCGCCCAAAACAGAGAGCTTTAGAAAGCGGTTTGCCCAAAATAAAAACGGAAGCCTAGACTTCCGCCCCTCGGGAAAAGCCCCGAGCCAAATTTCAGTTAAAAATAAAAGCTATAAAGAGCTAGTTATAAGGAGAGTTGCTATGGCATACTTATCACTCAGACAAATCAACAAAATTTACCCTAACGGATTCCATGCCGTTCACGATTTCAGCCTTGACATCGAGCGCGGAGAGTTCATCGTTTTCGTAGGCCCCTCGGGCTGCGGAAAATCCACCACTCTTCGTATGATCGCAGGTCTTGAAAATATCAGTAAGGGTGACTTTCTGATCAACGGTGTCCGCGCAAATGAAATCGGTCCCCGTGAGAGAGAGGTTGCCATGGTATTCCAGAGCTACGCTCTCTATCCCCACATGTCGGTTTACGATAACCTTGCCTTCGGCCTCTCCCTCAAGGGTGTTGACGAGGACATCATCGAAAAGAAGGTATACGAAACCGCAGGCATCCTCGGCCTCACCGATTATCTTGACAGAAAGCCAAGAGCCCTTTCCGGCGGTCAGCGCCAGAGAGTTGCGGTAGGACGCGCCATCATCCGTAAGGTTGGTATCTTCCTCATGGACGAACCTCTCTCCAACCTTGATGCAAAGCAGCGTGTAACAATGCGTTCCGAGATCACCCAGATCCATAACAGCGTCGGCGCAACCACCATCTACGTAACCCACGACCAGACCGAGGCTATGACCATGGCGGACAGAATCGTAGTTATGAAGGATGGCTACATCCAGCAGGTTGGTACTCCCAAGGAGCTTTACTTCAACCCCACAAACGTATTCGTAGCAGGCTTCATCGGCGAGCCTCCCATGAACTTCATCCGCGCTACCTTAAGCGGCGGAATGATCGTTATCGGTAACTTCAAGTACGACCTTCGCCATATCCTTGACAGCGCGACTATCGCAAGATACGAGGGCAAAAAGATCGTATTCGGCTTCCGTCCCGAGGCAATCAGCCTTCACAATATGAAGAATGCCTACGTTATCCCCGGCAAGGTAGAATTAACCGAGCTTCTCGGCGATAACACCAACGTATACGTTGACATCAAGGGCGTGAAATCCATCCTCAAGATCGATCCCCACGATACCCCCGCAATGGATTCCGAAATCAAATTCGCGATCCCCCTGGAGTCGGTATACATCTTCGACGGCGAAACCGAGAAGGTTATCCCCACAACACGCCGCCGCTGATCTCTGAAATGGTTATATCCGGCATGACCGAAAAAGACCAATATATTGAAATTGAAACGTAAGTACATACTTATGTATATCCTTAATTAATGTTGAAATCCTACGGATTTCTTCATTCTATGGTCTTTTTCTACCGCCGTTTGCTGAACTCTCGACGTACTCAGTACGCCTTCGGTCGCAAACGACGCTTCCTGCGCGAATCTAACCATCCCACTTATTTCGGTAGTGATGTAGTCGTGGAACGCCACATTTTATAAAGACCCAAAAAGCCCACACTCCGTGGGCTTTTTTCATCGTTTTCTGTAGTCTTTGCGGCAGATTTTTAGTAGCGAATCAGCAGAGTAGTATAGTCCTTTACTTTGGGGAGTTAAAACGGTATAAGAGAAAATCCTCTCGCTTGAATCTTGTCAAATACGACAGCCTATTTTCGATATAGACCTTTTTATGAAGTATAAGGTAAAAGACAAAAGTTAAATTGAGCGTTTTAACCAACCTCTCTAAAAAGCAAAACCTTTCCAAATATTAACATAGTGAAAACAAAGTTTTAACCCGTTGTTAAGTGGGTTTTAACACCGTATGAACTTATTAAAAATTCTTAAATTTTCCAAAAAACTATTTACATTCCTTCCATTTTATGTTAATATAAAGCAAGCCGAAAGGCTAATTTATACTAATATGAAAGGAGAAGCCTGACATGAGTAATTACGAAAAAAATTACAGCGTAGGTCAGATAAGACTTGACGCGCCTTATGCTCACTTCCTTTATACGTTGCCGCTGTTATCATTCAGCGACGCCCAACATGCCATAGACCTCTCCTTGGTCTATCAATCAAAAATGACAGACAACATCTTCGGCATTGCCGCAGGGTACATGCTACACTAAAGGAATTACTTACACTAAAACAAGAATCACCGGAGTAACAGACACTAAGGGCAGCACCGATTTACATAACGTTTCCTATAGCTACGATGCCCTCGGAAGAATCACCGACGAGGTTGATAGTGTAAATACAAGCTTCAATAACCATTACGAGTACGACGCATTTGGTCAGCTGATACGTGAAAACAACAAATCTCTTGACAAAACCTTCGTTTACGAGTATAATGGAAGTGGCAATATAACAAGTGCCAAGGCGTATGCTTATACCACAGGAGCTGTCAGCGGAACACCTACTACCGAAGCTTACGTATATGACACTACCGTCAAGGATAGGCTGCACTCATACAAGGGAAGCGCCATTTCCTATGATGCAAACGGCTATCCCATA
>JAZTXP010000015.1:0-15216 GCA_045636465.1 Eubacteriales bacterium | reverse complement strand
CTATTAGGGTAATGAAAAGCTTTGGTTATTTAGAAGAAAATTTATCCCGTATCCGCCGTCACATCGGCGAGATGGAGGAAAAATATCAGAGGCATATCACTCTTGTATGCGTTACGAAAAGCGGTGACGACGAGGAGCTTTTAGAGCTTTCACGGCTCGGGGCAAGTCATATCGGTGAAAACCGCCCGAGCGAGCTTGTCAGGCGAGGAGGACTTCTCAGGGCAGCAGGATATACCCCCACGCTTCACCAGATAGGCCACCTTCAGAGAAACAAGGTCAAGCTTGTGGCAGGCGTCGCTTTTCTCATCCACTCTCTTGACTCCATGGCTCTGGCAGAGGAGCTGAATCGGCAGGCAGAGAAGCTGGGTGTACGCATCCAGGTCTTGATCGAGATCAACTCGGCAAGAGAGGAACAGAAGGGCGGCATTGATCCCTCCGAAGCGGTGGAATTTTTCCTTAGGGTAAGGGAGCTTGACCGCATCGACGTAAGAGGAATTATGACTATGGGGCCCGCCCTCGAGGATAAGGAAGCGGTACGTCCCTATTTTAGAATGACAAAGAAAATATTTGACAAAATAAACGCGCAGTACGGCTTTGCGGGAGAGCCTATACTCTCTATGGGAATGAGCGAGAGCTATGAGATCGCCATAGAAGAGGGGGCAAATCTCGTGAGGATCGGGCGCAGACTATTTGAAAAAGGATAAGACAAGGAGAAAAGAAATGTTTGAAGAATTCGCAAAGAAAATGAGAAAGAAAAGAGAGAGCGAGGAGGTTCCTCCCTTCAAGAGCTTTAATGAGAGCGTTGCCGAAAAGGAAGAGACCGTTGTGACCGCCGCTCCCGCACCTTCGCACAGCACTACCGTGGTTACAAACACAGAAAGCTCCGCAAGCAACCTGGAGCTTAAGATCATCAATCCCGAGGGCTTTAACGACGTTATCACAGTTGCAGATTACCTCATTCAGGGCTGCACCGTTGTAATCAACTTCGAGAATCTTGACAACGAGATCGTTCAGAGAATGCTTGACTTCCTTCGCGGAGTTTGCTATCCTATCAAGGGCGACGTTAAGTTCGTTTCCAAGGACACCTACATCATCACCCCCTCCAACATCGACGTTTCCGACAAATAATCCCGTTAGGGTTGACAAAAAAGGCTGTCTCATTTTTTGAGACGGCCTCTTGTTAAAGGAAAGAAATTTTTAAGTTCACCTTCGGAAATACAAACAAAACTTAGCAAATATCAATGTTTTAAGGAATAAAAAGTGGAAACTATTTTTTATATTTTGGCAAAATGCGTTCGCATTCTACTTGACATAATCTCGCTTTCCATGATGATACGGGTGCTGCTGCCCCTGCTCGCGGACGTGGAGGAAAATCGCCTCTATATGCTTTCGGTAGCGGTTACAGAGCCTCTTATCGTGCCTGTCAGATTTATTCTCGACAGATTCGGAATCGGGCAGAACACTCCCATTGATATGGGATTTTTAGCGACGTATTTTCTTTTAGCATTCATAGATCTGTTCTTACCCATCATATAAAACAGATTTTTTCAAATAAGCAAATAATATCCCCAAGAGCAAGGGGAAATAACATAGTCGCGCATCGCGGCAGATGGAGAAAAAATGGAAAACAAAAGCGAAAGTAGCTTCAAGCTGATAAAAAAATCCCAAAAGGATTACATCATATATTCTGCTATAATAGGGGGCGGAATTATTATCGATCAGATCACAAAGATACTTGCATCGACCTTCCTTAAGCCGATCTACACCTTCCCCATCATCGAGGATATCTTCCATTTCACCTACAGAGAGAATACCGGTATGGCGTTTGGCATGCTTAAAGAGCATAGATGGGTATTTATGCTTGTATCCACTATACTTATCATAGGACTCGGCTTCTACCTCTTCGGTATGAAATCCCAGAATAGACTCTACGACGTATCCATCGCTATGATCCTCTCCGGAGGTATCGGAAATATGATCGACAGAATCTTCCTCGGCTACGTGGTTGACTTTATCGATTGCAGATTTATTAATTTCGCCGTATTTAACGGCGCCGATTCCTTCGTTTGTGTAGGATCGGGACTTCTTATGCTGGCTCTCATCATTGATCTTGTAAAAGAAATCAAGCTGGAGAAGGCGAAAAAGGAAAATCCCACAGAGGAAGAAGCAGAATGATCTACCGCCCCGAAAAAGAGCATGAAGGCGAAAGGTTGGATAGCTACCTTGCTCTCGCTGCCGAGATGACAAGAAGCGCCGCGGCAAAAGCCATTGAAGGCGGCCTTGTACTGGTGAACGGCGCGCCGTCGCAGAAAAAATATGCCGTTAAGTTAGGGGATGAGATCTCTTATGATCAGCCCGAGCCCGAGGAATACGACGCCCTACCCGAGAACATTCCTCTTGATATCGTCTACGAGGACGATATGATAATCGTAATCAACAAGCCCTCGGGAATGGTGGTTCATCCTGCGCCCGGGAATTACACGGGAACGCTGGTGAATGCTCTGCTCTATCATTGTAAGGATTCCCTTTCGGGAGTAGGCGGAGTTATGCGCCCCGGAATAGTTCACAGAATAGATAAGGACACCTCGGGGCTTTTAGTGGTAGCAAAGTGTGATAAGGCGCACGTAGCTCTCTCGGAGGAGCTGAAATATCACGGAATAACAAGAGAATACCGAGCCCTTTGTCTGGGCGGCTTCAAGGATGACGAGGGTACTGTGGATTATCCCATAGGCAGACACCCTAAGGACAGAAAAAAGATGGCAGTAGTAAAGGACGGTAGCGGCCGCGAGGCGGTTACTCACTACCGCGTACTGGAACGCTTCGGCGGTGTATCCTATCTTGCCCTGGAGCTTGAAACAGGCAGGACTCATCAGATAAGAGTTCACATGTCCTATACCGGACACCCGCTTCTCGGCGACGAGACTTACGGCTCGGCAAAATCAAGATTTGAGGCAAAGCATCCAAGGCTCTTTGATGGCCAGGCTCTCCACGCTACAAGGCTGACTCTTACCCATCCAAAAACAGGCGAGAGAATGTCCTTCTATGCGCCTCTGCCCGAGAATTTCGAGAAGGCTCTGGAGCTTTTAAGGGCGGAATATAACCAATAAAAGACAACTAAAGATTACATTTATATGAGAAAAGCAGTCCGGAAACAGACTGCTTTTTTCTTTCAGTTATTATAAATATCGATTATTCGCGGCAAACAATAAAGCTTTTTATAACATTAGAAACGGTTGTGAAAAGCCTTAATTTAATGCGCCGCTTATGACAGAGCTTTGAAAGGTTTTTTAACACTCACAAAACCTTGGAGAGAAATTCCTTTAGGCGCTCATCCTTGGGGTTATCGAATATATCCGCGGGTGTTCCGTCGGCTTTTATCCTGCCTTCGTCGATGAAGATGATTCTGTCGGCAACCTCGCGGGCAAAGCCCATTTCGTGGGTGACGATAACCATTGTCATTCCTTCCTTTGCCAAGGCCTTCATAAGGTCAAGAACCTCGCCTACCATCTCGGGATCAAGGGCGGAGGTGGGCTCATCGAAGAGCAGGATTTTCGGGTCCATTGCAAGGGCGCGAACAATTGCAACTCTCTGCTTCTGACCGCCCGAGAGATTTGCTGGATATACGTCAGCCTTGTCCTCGAGGCCGATCCTGCGAAGAAGCTCCTTTGCCTTATCTTTATTTTCGGCTTTGATCTTTTGCACGTCCGTGTCTATGGGAGCGATGGGAGCCTTTGTCTTTCTGAATACATTTAATATGTTATTTATGAAATTTTGCCACTTGAGTCCCTTCAGCTTTTTGATCTTCAAATAATCCGGTGCAAGAGTTATATTTTCTATAACCGTTTTGTTATTAAAAAGATTAAACTGCTGGAACACCATTCCCATGTTTTCTCTATGCTTATTGATATCTATTTTGAAATCGGCAATATCGTCGCCGTCAAAGTATATTGAGCCCGAGTCGGGGTCCTCCATACAGTTGAGGCAGCGAAGGAAGGTCGATTTTCCCGAGCCTGAAGTACCCAGGATAACTACCGTTTCACCCTCGTAAACCTTGAGATCAATTCCCGAAAGCACCTCTTTGCCATCGAAGGATTTTTTTATATTTTTAGCCTCTAATATACATTTTTGAGAATTATTATTTACATTATGCATATTTTTTCTCACCTCTTCCCTTTCCCTTCTTTTTGTCGCTCTTGCCGAGAGCAGACTCCATTGCCTTCACGGCAAAGGTTATTATAAGAACCAAAGCTATATAAATCAGCGCCATCACTATGAAGGGAATCATCTTCTCGTAGTTCTTACTTCCTATAGTGCTTAGGGCAGTGTAAAGATCGTAAACTGTGATAAAGCTGAGTATGGATGTTTCCTTTATAAGAGTTATAAATTCATTGCCGAGAGTTGGCAAAATATTTTTTATCGCCTGAGGGATGACCACCTTGAGCATTCCTACGTTATAGCTGAGTCCCAGGGCTCTTGCCGCCTCAAGCTGTCCCTTATCCACCGAATTGATACCGCCTCTCATTATCTCCGAGACGTATGCTCCGCTGTTTAGACCGAATACCGCTATACCAACCGCCAGCGCCTCAACACCCCTCGCACCGACGGCGGGAAGTATTACGTAGTATGCAAGAAGAAGCTGAACCACCATGGGAGTTCCGCGGAAGATGGCAACGTAAACGGTGGTTATTTTATCTAGGATTCTCATTGCAGGAGAATACATAGGCGCAACCTTTATTACGGCTATCATAGTGCCGATAATAATACCTATAACAAGTCCGAAAACGGCTACCTTGACTGTATTGAGAAGACCGAGAAGAAGCAGCTCTCTAAAGTAAGCGCTCTTCATCGTATTGATGAATACGGATATTTTCTCTGCCCAGGGAGAGCTTGATTTCAAAAGGGCATTGGCTGGTGCTTCGTCTATAATAATAGCGTAAATATTGCCGTTGACAAGGTCCATGATAGCCTCCTGACCTGTGAGGTAGCCCTTGCCTTCTATATTTGAAAAGCCCTCGTAGCCCCAATCCGCATCACCGTTTATATACATTCCTCCTGTGGTGCCGATCTGGTAGCCTATCTTCACATCGGAGAGCGACGCCAGGATGGCGTTAACCTCTTCTGCGGTCTTACAGCCGTCGAAATCATGGCAATCAGCGCTGACGATAAGCTTCTGGGATGCGGCAAAATAAGTATTTGTGAAGCCGTAGATCTTTTCTCTTTCCTCGGAAACGGTAATGCCCGCCATACCTATATCCGCGTATCCGTTTTCAACCTGAAGAAAGATGCTGTCGAAATCAATATTTTTAATAACAAGCTCGAGGCCTCGGCTCTCGGCGTATGCAGCGGCGATCTCTATATCAACGCCGTATATCTTGCCGTCATCACCTATATATTCAAAGGGCTCAAAGGGACAGTTTGTGGCAACCACGAATTTTTCGCTGTCGTTGATCACGTCACCCGTGGTTACGGGATACCCCTGTTTTTCTCCCTCTCCTTCAAAGTATTTAGCGATTATTTCGTCAAACTTCCCGTCATACTTTATTTCAGCCAGGAATTCGTTAAAATCCGATATAAGCGCCACGTTGCTTTTTTTAGTGACAAAGGCATAATTCTCCTCAGTCAGGGAAACGTCGACTATCTTAACTCCCTCGCCGTCTCCTGCGCCGCAAGATGTAAGCGCCGCAAGAATTATCATAATTAGCAATATTAATGATATTTTCTTCATTTTTTCATCCTTTTTCGGAAGTATTTTTTCAAGCGAGAGATATTATACTCCACATTTTATACTTTGTCAATAGTTTTTTGTAAAAAAATTCACACTTTTGAGAATTTTTATGCATTTTTCTTCTTGTTATTCATTATTTTTACAAGTTTTTATGAATATTCTGCATATTTATTCGCAATGTAGCTGTTTTTCACGCGTCTATTGCTTTTTTCTTCATTTTATGGTATAATATTTAGATGGAAATATTTTAGATATTTTGCGCGTGGAGGAAGGACATAAAAATCCGGCATATCCGATGAAAGACTCCAACAAAAACGAGTCACACAGGACTCACACTCGGCACAAAAACGCCAATAAAGCTACAAAATAAAAAAAGACTAAATAACGCATATCGTTTTTCAGGGAGATACAATGATCGCTTTATCAACACAGGACGTCTGCCTTTCATTCGGCACCGACGTTATACTGAAGGACGTTTCCTTCGCATTAAACGATGGAGACCGCCTTGGAATTATCGGCGTAAACGGCGCCGGCAAAACATCGCTTTTCAGAATAATATCGGGACAGTATTCTGCCGACTCGGGGGCGGTTTACGTGCAAAAGGGGCATACTATCGGTATGCTGGAGCAGAATCCCGACCTCACCTCTCTGCCCGGAGAGATGACCTGTATTGAATATATGTATACAGCCTTCCCTGCTCTTATTGCTATGGAGGGGGAAATCGCCAGAGTGGAAGAGCTTTTATCCACGGCTGAGGGAGATAAAATAATGACTCTTTCCGCAAGGCTTGGAGAGCTTAACGCCGATTTTGCGGCTAAAGGCGGGCTGGAATTCCGTTCAAGATGCAAGGGCATGCTTCTCAGGCTGGGGTTTGACGAGATACTGATTAATCAAAAGATACGCACCCTCTCGGGAGGTCAGTACACAAGGCTCTCTTTGGCAAGGCTTTTAGCCACAGAACCCGATATTCTGATGCTTGACGAGCCTACGAACCATCTTGATATTGACGCTCTTGAATGGCTGGAGGGCTTTATCGCAGGCTACAAAAAGACGGTTATGATAATCTCCCACGACCGTTATTTCCTTGACCGAACCACCAATAAGACTCTCGCCATACAGTATGGCAAGGCGCGCCTCTTTAACGGAAGCTACTCTAAGTGCAAGGATCAGCAGGAGGCAGAGAGAGCTCAGATCGAGCATCGCTACAAGGAACAGCAAAAGGAGATCGCCAAGATCAGGGCGAACATTGAATTCCAGCGCAGATGCAACCGAGAGCATAATTTCGTTACCATCAGATCTAAGGAAAAGCAGCTTGCCAGAATGGAAAAGATCGAGCTTATGCCCAAGGATCCAAAGAATATAAGACTGCGATTTGCCACAGAGGAAGAATCTGCAGGCGACGTGCTTGAAGTAAAGGATCTTTCCTTCTCCTATGGTGAAAAGCCATTAATTGTAAACATTTCTTTCCTTATTCGCAGATATGAGCGAGTTTTATTTCTCGGACCCAACGGATGTGGAAAGTCAACTCTGATGAAGCTCATCAATTCTATGCTTACTCCCGACCGCGGAAAGCTAACTCTCGGATACAACATAAAGATCGGATATTACGATCAGGAAAACCGCGGTCTTTCGCTGAACAAAACGGTGTTTGAGGAGCTGCGGGATGAATACCCTGACAAGACCGATCTTGAGCTTCGCTCTGCCCTGGCCCTCTTCCTTTTCGGCGCGGACGATATCGTGCGCCCCATCTCAACCCTATCGGGCGGAGAGCGAGCAAGACTTACCCTCGCAAAGCTGATTCTCAAGAAGGTAAATCTTCTTATAATGGACGAGCCTACAAACCATTTGGATATAGGCTCATGCGAGGCTCTTGAGCAGGCGCTTGAAGCTTTCGAGGGAACCATAATTGCGGTATCCCACGACAGATATTTTATCAATCAGCTGGCAACAAGAATTATCGAGCTTGCCCCCGAGCAGGAAAGAGGACTTCTCGATTACAACCTCGAGGAATACGACGAGGCATTCTCTGAATATATGCGAATACGCGCTATGAGAAAGGATATGAAGGAAGCGGAAAAGCCCAAGGCCGTCATAACTGATTCAAAGCAGGCATACGAGGATAAAAAGCGAGAGAGCGCAAAGCGCCGCTCGGAGGAAAAGCGAAAGCAAAATGCCGAGAAGAGGATCTCGGAGCTTGAAGATGAGCTGGCAAGGTTAGAAGAGGAGCTTTTTGGCGAGGCGGCTACCAACTACGTACGCGCAGCGGAAATAGATAAGAGAAAGGGCGAGATCGAGGAGGAGCTTATGGAGCTTTACGAGATCGTTTTTTAAGAAATAAGATTAAAGGAATTAAAGATGAATATTTATAAATACACTCCGGGCGAGCCCACAGGCCTTGAGGGCGCGGTTATCGCCCTCGGCTTCTTCGACGGAGTTCACATTGCCCATAGGGAGCTTATACGAAAAACCGTAGAAATAGCTAAAAAAGAGTCACTCTCCCCTGCGGTATTCACCTTCACCGCCGAGGGAGCTATCAAAAGCGGCGCGCCCAGGCTATACTCCACCGAGGAGAGATTGGAAATACTCAAAGGCCTCGGAATCGAGAACGTTATACTCGTTAACTTCAGCGATATAGCGGGGCTTGAGGCAGAGGATTTCGTTAAGACCTGCCTCATCGACCACTTTGGAGCAAAAGCCGTGGTAGCGGGATATAATTTCCGTTTTGGCAAGGGCGCAAGCGGAAACCGCGAGTTACTTCTCTCGCTTATGGACGAGGCGGGCCTCAAGGCATACATCACCGAGGAGATCACCTTTGAAGAAAAAACCATCTCCTCGACCCTTATCAGAAAAGAGCTGGCAGAGGGCAATATAGAGGTGGCAAACAGACTTTTAGGCACTCCCTATTTTCTTTCGGGAGTGGTGGAATCAGGCAACCGCGTAGGCAAAAAGCTAGGCTTCCCCACTATCAATATTCCCCTGCGCGAAGGATACGTAGAGCTTGGACGCGGAGTTTACTTCACGGTGGTGAAAATCGGCGACAAATTTTACAGAGGAATAACCAACGTCGGCACTTGTCCCACCTTCGATGAGCGCAAAATGCATACTGAAACTTACATTTTGGACTATAATGGCGAGATTTACGGCGAGGAAGTAAAAATTTATTTCCTCGAATATATAAGAGAAGAAAAGAAATTTGAGAGCCCCGAGGAGCTTCGCGCCGAGATCGGACGAAACATGAGGTGGGCTATGGAAAGGGAAATAAAATGGCAGGAAATTGGACTAAAATAACGGTTGAGGGCAATACCCGCGACCTTGATACTATAGTATCGGTAATGAGCATGCTTGACAACGGACTTATGATTGAGGACTACAGCGACTTCTCCCTTAACGGAATGTACGGCGAGCTGGTTGACGATACTATCCTCAACGCAGATAAGGACGTGGTAAGAGTTTCACTCTTCGTTCCCGAGGAAAGGAATTTCACAGAGTACAAGGCATTTCTCGAGGCAAGACTACCCGCCCTTGGCATTGAGGCAAGAATAATGACAGACGGAATCTGCGAGGACGACTGGGCGGAGTCCTGGAAAAAATACTACAAGCCCATCCACCTTGGCAGGGTTACCATCGTTCCCGCCTGGGAGGAGTACGAGGAGTCTGAGGGGGAGATTGTCATCCGTATGGACCCCGGCATGGCATTCGGCACCGGAACGCACGAGACCACAAGGCTGGTTATGAAAATAATGCAGGATGAGATCAAGGGCGGCGAAAAGCTCCTTGACGTAGGCACCGGCTCGGGCATTCTCTCCATCTGCGCATCAAAGCTTGGCGCTGAGCATTGCTGGGCTTACGACATTGATCCCGTTGCCGTTAAGGTAGCGAGAGAAAATGCCAAGGACGGAGGAATTACCAATATGACCGTTGACGTATCCGACCTGCTTTATGGCGTGGACAAGAGCGTTGGAAAATTTGATTTCTGCGTAGCCAATATCGTTGCCGATATTATTCTCCGAATGCTCCCCGACATAAAGAATTATCTTAAGGATGGCGCGCCTCTTATCCTTTCGGGCATAATCAATATGAGAGCCGACGAGATCAGAGAGGCCGTGGTTAAACATGGATTCACAATCATCCGCGAAGAGCACGAAAACGATTGGGTCGCTCTTTTGGTAAAATAAATGCTTTTTGACTATTATTATTTACAAATAGAGGTAAATTATGCCTAGATTTTTTGTTACAAAGGAAGCGATAGCCGATGGCTTTGCCACTATCAGCGGCAGTGACGCTTACCATATAGGACGTTCTCTGCGCATGGCAGTGGGGGATGAAATATACGTCTCCGACGGCGAGGGCAAGGAGTATCTTGCCAGGCTGACTAAGATAAGAGACGATGAATGCTTAGCAGAGATCATAGAGGAAAAGGACTCCACCGAGCCTAAAATGGATATAACTCTCTACATGGCTTATCCAAAGGGAGACAAGCTGGAGACGGTTATACAAAAGGCGGTAGAGCTTGGTGCGACCAGAATAGTTCCCTTTGAATCATCGAGATGTATAAAGCGCCCAAAAGCAGATAAAGTTGCAAGGCAGGGCGAGCGACTCTCCAAGATAGCCGAGGAAGCGGCAAAGCAATGCGGCAGATGCATCGTTCCCGAGGTATCGCTCCCCCTTTCCTATTCGGCTATGCTGGAAGATGCCGCAACCTCCGAGCTAAAACTCATCTGCTACGAAAAGGAATCCGACCTCTCCATAAAGGCCCTTCTTTCCGGAAACAAACCCGCTAGCATTGCGGTGATCGTCGGCTGCGAAGGAGGCTTTTCCCCCGAGGAGATCGAGGAAGCTATTTCGGCAGGTTGCCATTCGGTAACTCTCGGAAAAAGAATACTCCGCTGCGAGACTGCACCCAGCGCCGTTCTCTCCATGATACTTTATCAATACGAGATGTAATGCAAAAAAGACCCGGCTATGTGATATATGTCATTTTTTACAAATTTTTTGTGCATTTTTTGTGAATTTTTTCTTTTTTTTCAAAAAAACTATTGAAATTTGTGCAAAAATATTGTAAAATATAGTACAGTATTAACAAAAGGTCGATACTACGCCCGCAATACTGCGGGTTTTGCATTGTAAAAGCGCCGATATTGCTTCGGCGCACCTATCATGGCCCCCATACCGCACAGCCGGACATGAGAGCGACAGTTAAAAAGAAAGGACGGAAATTTATGTCAAACAGCATTTTCCAGACTATAATTCATCAGATGAAGGACGTGGTTGGCAGAACCATTGGCGTTATCGATGAAAACGGCATTGTTATCGCTTGCAGCGAGCTTACCAAAATAGGAAAATCAAAGCAGAGAATCAAAGAGGAGCTTGTTTATTCCCAGAGTCACGTGGTTTACGATGGCTACACCTACAGATTCATCGGCGCGGAAACAAAGACCGACTGTGTTATATTCGTAGAGGGCGACGACTCCCACGCAGAAAAAATGAGCGAAATACTTTCCATCTCCCTCGGTAACATCAAGGGGCTTTACGATGAAAAGTATGACAAGGGCTCTTTCATAAAAAACATTATTTTGGATAACATACTTCCAAGCGACATTTACATAAAATCTAACGAGCTTCACCTCTCCGGCGAGCAGAACCGCGTGGTTATCGTTCTCAAATTCCAGAATCAGGCCGCTATTACTCCCTTTGAAGTCATTTCCGACATCACCAAGGACGACGCGGGACATCAGTACGTTATCAACATCTCCGAGCATGACGTGGTTATCGTTCGCGAGGTTGATAAAAATATTGAGATCGACGTTGTTGAGAAATACGCTTCCTCACTTCTCGAAAGATGCGCTGAGGAATACGGCGCAAAGGTTCTTATCGGTATTAGCACCATGGTTGAAAGTCTTAAGGATCTTGCCAAGGCGTATAAGGAAGCAAGAATCTCTATCGAGGTAGGAAAGGTGTTCGATATCGAGAAGCCTATTATGTCCTACGAAAGCCTGGGTATCGGCAGACTTATTTATCAGCTCCCTATCACCCTCTGCGAGATATTCCTCGGCGAGGTATTCAAAAAGGGCGCGCTTGAAACCCTTGATTACGAAACTCTTATGACAGTTCAGGCATTCTTCGAGAACAATCTTAACGTTTCCGAGACATCAAGAAAGCTTTTCGTACACAGAAATACTCTCGTTTACCGTCTTGAGAAGATCAGAAAGCTTACAGGTCTTGACCTTCGCGAGTTTGAAAACGCAGTTACCTTCAAGGTAGCTCTTATGGTTAAAAAATATCTTACCAGCAAGCCCTCGAAATTCTGATTTTTGCGCGGTCAAATAACAAAATAATATTTAACATCGACAAAAGAACAAAATATTAATTAATATCATAAAGGTAGAAAAATGAAGATTTTTAACAGACTGATCTCTTCGATTCTGACACTTGCGATCGTTTTCTCTCTTTCAGCTTGTTTTCTCATTCCCAATTCGGGAAACAGCGAGGGATTTATCTCAAAGGAAAAGCTTGAGGCGAGCGTAAATGCAACTCTTGAGAATGATACCTACGACTACGACTACGTTTATCAATATTTGAAAAAATGGGGTGTAGACGGCTTCGACGGACAAAAGTTTTTCGCTTACGAGGGTAAATTTATTTCAAAATACAACTACGGCGACGGGTTGCCTGATAGGCTTACCCATGCAGCAAGCACCGTAAACTATTTCATTGAAAATTATTATGATGAGATCAACCTTGAAGATGAGGTCGAGGTAACAGACGCGCTGCTTTACTCCTACGTTAGTACCGTTGGAGATAAGTACGCGTTCTACAGAACTGCCGAGGAGTTCGAAGAGTACGACGAGGAGATGTCCGGAAAGTTCGGAGGCATCGGAGTTCAGGTTGAATATGATCATATAGAACAGACCATTATGGTAAACCAGGTGTTCGCGGATGGCCCTGCAGGAACTGCAGGAATGAAGGTTGGCGACTATATCATAGGCGTTGACGGCAAGGGCTTCGAGGAGCTTGGAGGTTACCAAAACGTAATAAATCACATAAGAGGCGAAGTAGGAACAGACGTTACCGTTACCGTTGACAGAAACGGCGAAAAGATCGACATCACCGTCACCAGAGCAATTATCGTAGAAACAAGCGTAAGCTGGGAACTTACCGAAGAAAGATACGGTTACATCGCTATCACATCCTTCAAGGATAACACTGCAGAGCAGTTCAGAGAAGCGGTTGAAGCGCTTGAGGATATGGGTGCGGTTGGCTACATCTTCGACGTAAGATCCAATCCCGGCGGATACGTTCATTCGGTTGTGGAGATCCTCTCCTACATTCTTCCCTCAAATAAAAGACTCATCAGCTACCAATATAAGGGTCAAGCGAAGAGCTACTACTATTCCTCCACGGATATTCTTCCCGAGGATGAGGGCTTGTCAGGCGATCACAAGATCACCCTCCCCATGGTTATCCTCTGCAACGAATACACTGCTTCGGCAGGTGAGATATTCGTATCGGCACTCCGCGATTACGACGGCCCTGTTGAGGATATAATCGACGTTACCATCGTCGGTGTTACCACCTTTGGCAAGGGCATTATGCAGACATCCTACGGCTATTACGATAAGTCCTACGTTACCTTTACGGTAGCATATTACAATCCCCCCTCAGATGTTAACTATCAGGGAGTTGGCATCACTCCCGATGTTAGTGTAGAGCTTGATGACAGCGGAGACGATCAGCTGGATGAGGCTATCAAACAGATGGGAATTTTGCTTAATAGATAACTAAAGTTTACAAATACTGCTCATTATTAACAAAAAGAAGATTATACATTCAGGAGATATATCAGAAATGTCAGAAAAGAAAACCTATACAAAAGCCGGCTTTGATGCCCTCCAGAAGGAATATGACTACCTTGTTAACGTAAAGGTAGAGGAAAACAAAAAGGATATTTCCACAGCGCGCGCCTTCGGCGACCTTTCCGAGAACTCGGAGTATGACGAGGCAAAGCAGGAGCAGGGCAAGATCCACGCAAGAATTGACGAGCTTCGCCAGATGATCGCAAACGCAGTTATCCTTGACGAATCTCAGATCGACGAATCAAAAATCAGCGTTGGCTCCATCGTTGTTCTTCACAACGTAGAAAGAAAAAGAGATTTCACCTACCATATCGTCGGCTCCTACGAAACAGACCCACAGAACGGTAAGATCTCCGACTCCTCCCCCATCGGTATCGCGCTTATCGGCGCAAGAGAGGGCGACGAGGTAGTGGTTCACGGACCCAAAATACAGCACCTTCAGGTTAAGAGCGTTTCCAGAGCAAAGGAGCAGTAATTCTTCACCGAGAGCCTGAGAGCCTATACAGAAAGGAATACTAAAATGGCAGAAAACAATAACAATCAGATAAACAGCACAAGCGAGCTTGCGGTGCGCCGCGAAAAGCTGGCCAACCTTTGCGCTGCGGGTAAGAACCCTTTTGAGATCACCAAGTATGACGTAACTCACACATCCCTCTCCGCTATCCGCGAATTTGAGGAAAAGGAGCCTATACTTGCCGAAGGCGAGGTTATCAAGGTGAGCATGGCAGGAAGACTCGTCAGCCGCAGAATCATGGGTAAGGCATCCTTCGCTCATATGCTTGACGACGAGGGTAAGATCCAGCTCTACATCGCTCGCGACGGTATTGGCGAGGAGGAATACGCAGGCTTCAAGAAGTGGGACGTGGGTGACGTTATCGGCGTTGAGGGCCACCTATTCAGAACAAGAACCGGAGAGGTTTCGGTTCACGCTACATCCTGCACACTTCTTGCAAAGTCGCTCCTTCCCCTCCCCGAAAAGTTCCACGGTCTTACAAATCTCGAGCAAAGATACAGACAGAGATACGTTGACCTTATCGTAAATCCCGAGGTTAAGGATACATTCGTTAAGAGATCCAAGATCTTAAAGCTCATTCGTCAGTTCCTTGACGAGAAGGGCTTCCTTGAGGTTGATACCCCTATTCTCGTTCCACTTGAGATCGGTGCATCCGCCCGTCCCTTCATCACACATCACAACACCCTTGATATGGATATGTATCTCCGTATCGAGACAGAGCTTTATCTCAAGAGACTTATCGTTGGCGGTATGAACAAGGTTTACGAGGTTGGCCGTATCTTTAGAAACGAGGGTATGGACCAGAAGCATAACCCCGAGTTCACCTCTATCGAGCTTTACCAGGCATTCACCGATTACTACGGAATGATGGACCTTGTTGAGGAGCTTTATAAGATGCTTGCAATCGAGGTTTGCGGCAGCACCAAGATCACCTACCAGGGCAATGAGATCGATATGGGTCATTGGGAAAGACTCACCATGGTTGAGGCTGTTAAAAAGTACGCAGGCGTTGATTACTACGATTGGAAGTCCGACGAGGAAGCTCGCGCTGTCGCTAAGGAAAAGCACGTTGAGGTTCCCGAGGATGCAACAAAGGGAAGTCGGATCGTAGCCATGTCGTTCTG
>JAZTXP010000014.1:0-3325 GCA_045636465.1 Eubacteriales bacterium | reverse complement strand
AAAACGCCGCGTAGATAAAGCAAGAGGCCTCCACTTCGCTACGCTCCGTTTCAGCCTCTTGCTTCATCTTTGTCCCTCATTGGAACTTTATTCAGATTTTTCTAATCTTTTTCCACCCCAACTATTGACAAAGAGCCTTTTTTATATCTATAGCAAAAGGGCGGAGTGATAAACACTCTGCCCTTTTGATCGACTTCTTGATAAGATGGATTTTATGCGAGGAGTTGTCTTACGCAGTCTGCAATTCTCTCGTCCTTGCAGTTTGCGAAGAAGTATTCACGGAAGTTCTTGCCTGCCAGAGCACCGAGAACAAGCTCACGGTCAAGGTTCTCGAGAATGTAAACGAGGTCGGTGTGTGTTACCTTCTTAACCTCGTCGAGGATTCTCTTGTTTCTCTGCTCGGGAACTGCTCTCTCGCGAGGATAACCAAGTCCCCACTCGGAAACGAAGAGCTTCTCGAATACGTACTGGAGGTTAAGCTCACAGCCCCAGCCCCAGCCCTTTGCGAAGGGCATAGAAATTGCGTTGCCGTTATTAACCTGAGTGAACTGATATGCATCGGTGGGATCAACTACGTGACCGCAAAGAACGCCGGGGAATGCGTTACAAGCGAGCATTGCGCCCTCGCCTGTGCCACATCCTGTGATAACGAGATCACAAGCGCCGGAGTTAAGAAGAACTGCGGAGAGAATACCGATCTGAACGTATGTCAGCTGCTCCTTATCCTCTGCGGAATACATTCCGTAATTATAAACCTCGTGGCCGAGGGGCTCTACTACAGAGCGAAGAGTTGTCTCTATAAGAGAATTCTTAGCCGCCTGGCTATTTTCATTTATAAGTGCAATTTTCATTTGTTATCTCCTGGAGTTTTTTTCTTTTTTGTCGGAAAATCGGGGATAATGTAAATAATTATTAGTAAAATGTAGCTTTTTCAAATTACTGAAGTCATCTTTCGAAAGATTTGGGAGGAGAAATTTTACAAAACTAACTTTATAAAGCAGCCGCCAAAATTATTCCCCAATCGACGAGAAGAAATTTTGCAAGACGCGACAAAGCGAGCGAGGGGAGCGATGGCGTAGTTACCTACGTCGAGCGACCTGAGTCGAAGCTTTAACAAAGTATTGCGAAATTTATTCCGACGATTTTAGGGGGTCAAGCGGTTGGGTCCTCTAAACAGGAACTCTGCTTCCTTGATGGAGAGACCGAGGAATAGCATGGTGAGACGGTCGATACCGAGACCGAAGCCACCGTGAGGAGGACAACCGTACTGGAAGAACTCGAGGTAGAACTTTACGTCCTCTGCAAGACCCTTTTCCTCTGCCTGAGCCTTAAGAACATCGTATCTATGCTCACGCTGCGCGCCTGTAGTGATCTCTACACCGCGCCAGATAAGGTCGTAGCCCTGGGGAACGCCTGCTTCATCTCTCATATGATAGAAGGCTCTTTCCTTTGCATCATAATCGGTGATGAAGAGGAATTCATGGTCGAACATATCCTTTGCAAGCTGACGTGTCATGCGCTCTGCCTCTGTGGTAAGGTCGCCCTTAACCTCGTCGGCAACCTTGAAGCCGTATCTTGCTTCAAGCTCTGCGTACACGTCTTTGAGCTTCATTCTGGGGAAAGGAAGGGTGGGAACGATAACCTCAAGGCCGAACTGAGCCTTGATAGCCTCGCCGTGCTTCTCTGCAACCTTTTTAAGGGCGTATGCAAGAAGCTCTTCTTCCATCTTCATTACGTCATCAAAAGACTCAATGTAGGAGAACTCAAGGTCAAAGCCGGTAAACTCGGTTGCGTGCTTATTGGTGTAAGACTTCTCTGCTCTGAATACAGGACCTGTCTCGAAAATTCTTTCAAGGCCGGATGCCATAGCCATCTGCTTATAGAACTGAGGAGACTGAGCAAGGTATGCCTTGCCATCGAAATACTTAACCTCAAATACGTCGGAGCCGGACTCGCTGGCAGCGGCAATAAGCTTGGGTGTGTGGATCTCAATGAAGTTTCTTTCAACGAGGAACTCACGCATTGCATTTGTAAGAGTTGTCTGCATTTCAAGCATAAGATGATTCTGATCGCGGCGAAGGTCGATCCAACGGTAGTCCATCTTGTGGTCAATATCGGAGTCATCCTTAATGGGGAGCGCGTCTGCAATAGACTCTACTCTCATCTTGTCGGGGTACATTTCCTTGCCGCCCATCTTTACGTATTCGCTGGCAACTACCTCACCCTCGAAGGTTACTACAGAGTGAATTGTGAGGCTGTCAAGCATCTCAAGCATCTCGGGATGCTTTTCCTTTTCGATAGTTACCTGAAGCTTGCCTGTGATATCCTTTACAACGATGAATGCCATCGTTCTCTTGTTACGGAAATTTTCAACGAAGCCCTGCACCTTGTGGTAGCCGGGTACTATGTCTTTAATATAAGTTCTTTCCATTTTTATATCGTCCTTTGTAATTGGATTTTGTTTTTTAGAATATGTTTTGCAAAAAAGCCACCAAAATGCAGATTTTAGTTTGCAAAATGGTGGCATTTTATTCTAATTAGTCGGCATCCTTCATAGAAAGATTTTCTCTGCCGCGCTCGTCCTTGCCGAGATACTTAACGCGAACTGTGTCACCAACGGTTACAGCGTCCTCAACCTTCTCGGTTCTGGTCTTCTGGAGCTTAGAGATGTGTACCATACCTTCCTTGCCGGGAGCATACTCAACGAATGCGCCGATAGGAATGATTCTTGTAACTGTACCCTCGTAGGTCTCGCCAACAACGGGCTCGAATACAATTGCATCGATGATTGCCTTAGCCATATCTGCGCTGGACTTATCAACTGCAGCGATAAAGATAGTTCCGTCATCGTTGATGTCGATCTTTGCGCCTGTGTCAGCAACGATCTTCTGAATAACCTTTCCGCCAGATCCGATAACCTCACGGATCTTATCGGGATTGATGTGCATTGTGATCATCTTGGGAGCGAAGGGAGAAACCTCTGCTCTGGGAGCGGGGATAGCCGCAAGAATGATCTTGTCGATGATCTCGTCTCTTCCCTGGTGGGTGGATTCAAGAGCCTGCTTGATGATCTCGGGTGTAAGACCGTCAACCTTAAGGTCCATCTGAATAGAGGTGATACCCTTGTGAGTACCTGCTACCTTGAAGTCCATATCTCCGTAGAAGTCCTCAAGTCCCTGAATGTCTATCATAGTATCCCAAGAGCCGTCCTCAGCGGTTATAAGTCCGCAGGAGATACCGGCAACGGGAGCCTTTATCGGAACGCCCGCGTCCATAAGCGCCAGGGTGGATCCGCAGACAGAACCCTGAGAGGTGGAGCCGTTAG